>JBBRBS010000016.1:0-26453 GCA_038205615.1 Burkholderiales bacterium
CAGCGTGGGATGGCTGCGGATGAAAAGGACGGCCTTTATCCCCGCGTCAGCCAGCGCCAGCGGTTTTTGCAGGCGAAGTGAGAAATCAGCGATCTCCCTTTTCTGCGCCCTGATTTTTTCCAATAGCTGGCTGCGGTGGCAGGCGATATCATCGAAGTGTTTTTTCATGGTTTAACTTGAAACTCGCTCAGCGATTCGTATGTGCCATCCAACGCAAGCGGGGGAAGGTTTGGAAGAGGGCATGGCAATTTTCATTTTCAGGTGTGGCTACTTGCCAGCTACGTCATGTGATAACTGTTCACGGTCGTCAGATAATTCGGCCAGACTGGCAGAAAACAGCCGGTGTCTTTTCTTAGACGTCAGGCGCAACGCGTTCCACATCAGGAGTCCGGCCACGAGGAAAAATACAGCCAGACCGCTCAATACCTGGAGACGCTGGCTGTCCCAAAACAGCACCACGATAAATACGGTCAACAGCATGATGGATAAACCGAAAAAGAGCAGGGCGATACCGGCGTAGAGCAACGTTTGCTCGAAACGCAGACGCTCTTCATCTAGTTCATTGGCAAGTAACTCAAGTCGTGTCTGCAAAATGGCGAGTACGGTACCCGCCATTCGTTTCAACGACTCGGCAATTCCGGTCGAGGCTGTCATGATTGTTATTGGCGTCTGATCAGCATCCCGACAATCACGCCCGCGCAGGCGGAAATGCCGATTGATTGCCATGGGTTTGCGTGCACATACTGGTCGGCCACTTTAGCGCCTTCGCGAGCGTGTAAAAGGACGGATTCTTCTGCAGCAAGCAAGCGGTTCTTGACAACTTTCAGGCTCTTCTCGATGCGGGTTCGCGCTATGGCTGCAATTTCGCCTGTCTGGCTGGCGGTCACTTTTAACAGCTCTTCGGCATCCGCTACCATCACACGTAATTCTTCCACCAGTTTTTCTTTGGGTGCTGCCAAATCAGCCGCCAGGCTATCCATAATATTTTTGCTCATGATTTAACTCCTAGTATGTTTTTATCAAGTGACCTGGTTGAGCGGGCAGCGCCACCGGCGCGCCCGCAACCGTGTTATTTCTGACGCATGTCGTTCTTGACCGATTGGACACCCTTGACGCTGCGGGTGATTTCGACCGCCTTGTTCATGTCAGCATGAGAACTGACGAAACCGCTCAGCTGGACTGAACCTTTGAAGGTTTCAACATTGATCTCTGCAGATTTCAACGTAGGTTCATTGAGGATGGCGGCTTTCACCTTGGTGGTGATGACCGTATCGTCAACATATTCGCCGGTGCCTTCCTGCTTGGGTGTGGACGCACAACCTACTGAGCCCAGCAGGGCAAAAGCCATAAAAATTGCGGCTAAAATTTTAAGTTGTTTCATGATCTATCTCCTTAATTAATAAAATAAAAATTCAAAGTTATCCAACATCACTTGCCAGATACAGGTGTTTCAGTAAAACAATCACAATCGTCCCATCAGCAACAGAATGACCAGAATAAGCAATACCAGCCCGATCCCGCCGCTCGGGCCATAACCCCACGATCTGCTGTGCGGCCAGCTCGGAATTGCACCGACCAGCATTAACACCAGAACAATAAGTAAAATGGTTCCTATCGACATTTCGTTCTCCTTGTGGCGTCATTTGACGCCACTCAATGGCTTCTAACGCGGGGCGATGTTGCCTTTGTCGTCAGACAGGATGATTTCCACACGGCGATTCAACTGACGTTCAGCGGTAGTGCCGTTGCCGGCAATCGGATAGGCTTCTCCGTAGCCATGCGTGCTGATGCGGTCGCTGCCGATGCCCTTGTCGGTCAATGCCATTTTTACGGCACTGGCGCGACGGTCGGACAGCACCAGATTGCTGCTTTCACTGCCGACGCTGTCTGTGTGCCCTTCAATCATGACCTTCGTTTTCGGGGATTGCTTGAGGAAGTCGGCCAGTTTTTGCACGTTGTGCATGCCGCCAGATTCCAGTTGAGCCTTCCCGGTGCGGAACAATACGTCGCCCAGTGTGATTACCATGCCGCGATCTGTTTTTTTGGCGTTGAGATCTTTAAGTTCTTGTTCTTGCTTGGATATCGTGGCTCGGTCACGTTGCGCATTGGCATCAGCTGCCGCCAGGTCAGCCGATTGCTGGTCGGCCACTTCCGTGATCATCGCTACCTGCTGTTTGGCGTCATTGGCTTCAGCCGTTCTGGCTTCCAGGCGAACCTCGTTGCGTTTTGCGCCGGCTTTGCTGACGTCTGATTCAGCCAATTTCAGCTTGGCCGTTTCATTCGCGATGCCCACCTTCTGGTTGGCGAGGTAGGCCAGATGATCGACGGTGGCTGTGCCCTGACCTTTGCTCATGGCCGTGTCGGCTTTGTCCAGTGTGTCACCGGCTTCCTTCAGTTCCAGTGCGGCCAGATTGGCTACCTGCGGATTGCTGCGTGCATCGTTGTAATTGCTGTGTGCTGCGGTGAGCTGGGCGTTTTGCGGCGGCTTCGTTGCACCGCAGCCGGACAAAACTGCGATAGCGATCAGCGCCATGGGGAAGAACTTATTTGTTTGCATGATGGACTCCATTGTGAATTATTTGGTTGTACGAAAATGTTGTTGCGGCTGCATTCGATAGTCTGTGTGTAGCGCATCCACCGCCAGACGCAGCCTGACTGATGGCGTACCTAGGTGTGCATTCATCTGTGTTTGTTCTGCCTGAAGCCGTGCATGGACATAATTTTTTTGACCGGTGGCACGCTCGGCACCATTCAGCATTTCTTGTCGGCTCATGGCAATGTGTTGGTTCGCTTGCATGATGATCTCCCGACAGATTTATTTATTGGTATTGCGTTCGAGTTCTTTGCGCAGCACGCGATCGCTTTCCTGTAATGCATCCGCCGCTTTCTGTGCCTTGCCGGCTCGTGCGGCCGTCGCTGCCAGCTGGGCATCGACCTGCGCCTGTTCTGCCATCTTTCTGGCGAGGTCGTAATTCTTTGCACCCATTGCGCGCTCGGCAGTATCCATCTTGTCCATCGCAGATTTGAGTTGTACCGGTGCAAATTCACTGGCGCCTGCACTGTTCGCGGCGTTGACGGTCGCACGGGATACGGCCATCTGCTCAGTAGGGGCAGGTACGGCCGGTGGCGTGCTCGCGCAAGCGCTCATAAACAGGGCGGCCGCTACGGCTACGCCGACCGTACGCAGTTGATAGGATTTGAAACTATTGGTTTTTTTCATTATTTTCCCCATTCATTTAGATAAACGTCGAACACAATCATTGCAATGCGTTTGTATCGATTACAACGATTTCCACTACTTCAACGGCAGTCAAATCCCCAACTGTTTGTTGGTGCAGTGCATGCTGCTGAGGTGATGATATTGAAGTGGCAGGGCGAGGTGGTCTGTGCGCTGTCGTACATAGCCGGATGGCGATGCAAAAAGAGGGTGGGCGGCAGGCGGTGCCGTTCAGGACAGCAGGTTTTACGGGGGGGGCAGAATCTGATTAAGACAGGGGATGGTAGTCAGGCTGCACGTCTTAGAGAAGCGCTGAACAAATTACCCGTTCGCCTTAAGTCTGTCGAATGGTTTATGTAACAATCTGTTTATTATGATTTAATCCAATCATGGTTCGACAAGCTCACCACGAACGGATTAAATCAGCGCTTCCTTAGTGCAGCCTGAATGGTTTTAAGCCGGAGACTTACTTGTCGCGGCCATGACCGCGGCCGTTGTCATGGCGGTCATCGCCACGATCTTTGTTTCCCCGCTCATCTTGACGCATAGAACCTCGTTCATCACGGCGGTCACGGTGGTGTTCCTGATAATGTGGCACATACTCGCGCTGATACCAGTTGTCTTGCACAAAGTAGACGCGCTCGTCGCAGGCATTGTATTCACGGCAGTGCTTTTTCCAGTGCTTTGCGTGACCCGGCGGCACGCGCAGATAGACCGGCGGACGATCCATCTGTACCCGCTCGATGATCATCGGCTGACGATAGATCAATCGTGGCGGCGGATAGTCACCGATGTCGAGTCGGCCATAAAATCCCGGTTGACCGACACTGATCGATACGCCTACATCGGCGGCGTATACGGAAGGGGTTACCAAGGTGGCGGCGACTGCTGCTGCAATCAGAAAACGTTTCATGGTATATCTCCTTTGGTTAATAGTTAGCTTGCGGCGTGTAGCGTGTGGTTTTAAAGGTTATAAGTTTCGTTAGTTAAATCTCACCTCAACGTGGTGCGCCTGTTTGTCGTCCACAAGCGGAATTCTGCACGATGATTGATCTGTTTTTTCTGCACCGATTTCATTGAGCACAACGCCATCCAGTGTCACGCCCGACTCTGATGGTTCTCTGCCGCGTTTAACCGTGATGTTGTAGTAGGTTTCACGATAGCGGTAACGGATGGTGTAGGTATCCCAATGCGCCGGGATACAAGGCCTGATGCGCAGATAGTCTGCCTCCAGTTGCAGACCCAGCAACGTTTCCACGGTCAGCCGGTACATCCAGCCCGCAGCACCCGTGTACCAGGTCCAGCCACCCCGCCCTGTGTGTGGGCTGGCACCGTAAATATCCGCGCACATGACATACGGCTCAACCTTGTAGCGTTCCATTTCTTCGGCTGTCCTGCTGTGATTGATGGGGTTGAGCATGGCAAATAATTCCCATGCATGTTCTTTGTCTCCCATCATCGCATACGCCATCGTGGCCCAGATCGCGGCATGGGTATATTGACCGCCGTTCTCGCGCACACCCGGCACATAGCCTTTGATGTAACCGGGTTCCAGCGCTGATTTGTCAAAGGGCGGGGCAAGCAGCTGGATCAGTTGTGCATCGCGTCGCACCAGACGTCTGTCGACTGCCGCCATTGCCTGACGGGCGCGCAGCGGATCACCGCCATTCGAGATGACCGACCAGCTCTGGCTGATCGAATCAATCTGGCATTCGTCATTAACCGAGGAACCTAAGGGGGTGCCATCATCAAAATAGGCGCGCCGATACCACTCGCCGTCCCAGGCATTCTCTTCAATGTTGCCGCGTAATGTACTCGCCTGCTCGGTGCAAAATTGGGCAAATTCCGCATCGCCCTGACGGTGAGCCAGGCTGGAAAACAGCTGAAGGTTTTCAAACAGGAACCACGACAGCCAAACGCTCTCGCCACGACCCTCAATACCCACCAGATTCATGCCATCGTTCCAGTCGCCGCAGCCCATCAGCGGTAATTGATGTTTGCCAAAGCGTAAACCATGCCGGATCGCACGCACGCAATGTTCATACAAGCTGGCCGCTTCAACCGAGCGTTGCGGCTGGTCGTAGTACGCCTCCTCCTCTGGATTCAATCCGCGTCCTTCCAGAAAATAAACTGATTCGTCGAGCACGCCGGTGTCACCGGTGGTCATCACATATCGACAGACAGCATATGGCAGCCACAGATAGTCATCGGAGAAATGGGTGCGTACGCCTTGGCCATTGGGCGGATGCCACCAGTGTTGCACGTCACCCTGAAGGAACTGGTGTTCGGCACACAGGATCAATTGTTCGCGGGCAAGAGCCGGCCGGGTATGAATCAGCGCCATGGTGTCTTGCAATTGATCGCGAAAACCGTAGGCGCCGCCGGACTGATAATATCCGCTCCGGCCCCAGAGCCGGCAAGACAGGGTCTGGTAGATCAGCCAGCCGTTGGCTAACACATCCAACGCCGGATCAGGCGTTGTTACCTGCACCGCACCCAGCGTATGGTTCCAGTATTCATGTACCGCATCCATTGCCTGCTGAGCTCTGGCAGGACCTGCGAAGCGCTGGATGAAATGGCGCGCTTCATCATCGTTATGAGCTGCACCAAATATGAATACGATCTCGCGCTCTTGCCCCGGCGCCAATACGATCTGGGTCTGTATGGCGGCGCACGGATCCATGGCCGCACCTGTCTTGCCTGATAAACGCTTGCGGCGCATCGCAGCAGGACTGGCGAGCCTGCCATTGCGACCGATGAATTCAGTGCGGTTGCCGCTCACCGTGCGCTCTGTTTCGCTCACTTGCAGGAAGACCACGCGATGGGCGCATTCGCGACCGTAGGCATTGCGGGCAAACAGCGCCCCGCTTTGCGGATCCGTTTCGGTCACGATGTGCATAAGATTGGTATGTCGCCATTCACCTAACACCAGCTCCCAATATCCTGTCAGTGACAAGCGACGCGGACGCCTCGATTGGTTGTGCAGTTTGATCACCACGAACTTGACCGGCGCGTCCATGGCAACGTAGGTGGTCAGCTCTGAGTAGATGCCCGCCTCAGCATGCTCGAACACGCTGTAGCCAAACCCGTGTCTGCAGGTATAGTCAAACTGGCTGCTGGCGGGCAGCGGGGTCGGCGACCAGAACAAACCCGTTTCATCATCGCGGATATAAGTTGCCTCGCCGCTGCTGTCGCTGATTGGGTCGTTGTGCCAAGTGGTCAGCCGGAACTCATGCGCATTTTCCACCCAGGTATAGGCGCTGCCGGATTCGCTAACAACGGTGCCGATGTGCGGGCTGGCGATGACATTGACCCAAGGGGCCGGGGTGCGCTGACCCTGTTTCAGCGTGATGATGTATTCGCGTCCGTCAGGCGTGAATCCTCCCAGATCGTTGCAGAAAATGCGTTCAGGTATGTGCAGCGGGAGGGTGGGTTCAGGTGCCGGTTGCAGCATGGGTTCGAATATGTCAGACACACGCTCTCGTGATATACGGCGATCCACTTGCTCAATCAGGGTATCTGCGGTGTCGGTAAACACGATACGGGCGACCGTCTGCAATAAAACACGGTCATCTTCTGACAGATCTTCCGCACGCAGCACAAAGACACCGCCTGATTTGTCGATAAACTTTGCACCCGGGCCATTGTTGATCAACCCCATGATCAGATCATGCAGAACTGCCCGGTAGCCCGAGAAATCCTCATTCAAAATCACCAGATCAGCAATCAGGCCTTTCATCCGCCAGTAGGCATGGGCTTGCAGTACCTGTTTGACCAGATGGATGCGGTTTACATCGCCTATGCGCAGCAGGATGATCGGCAGATCACCCGAGACGGCAAAGCGCCAAAGACCCGACTGACCGAGCTGATTGCGGGCAATCACGGCGGGCGGCGCGCGGCGCATGGCATTGCCATAAATGACTGAACTTGCCAGTCGGCCAAAGAGCTGCGCATCGGCTTCAGTTGCATTGAGGCGGCGCAGCACCTCCTGGCTTTGGAACCAGGCCATCTCAAAGGCGCGATCAACGAAGTGCCGGTCACAATACTTCTCAAGCAAAGCCAGTGCGGCCTCGCGCGTGTCGGCGATACCTGAGATGATCTGCACGCTTGCCGATTCATCGGCCGACAAACGGATGGTGCTGCGAATCGCAACGATAGGGTCGAGCACCGAACCGTCTGTGTTCGATAAGCTGGACGGGCTGTCAGGACTATCCAGCATGACAGGGTTGGCGGCCGTTCGACCCCGCCCGATGAATTTGGCGCGGTCCGTCTCGTAAGACGGCTCGCTGGCCATCGCGCCGGGTGCCGACAACAGGTGAAACCCCCACGGCATCTGCTCACCGGGTATGCGCGGGCGTCTGGTGCAGAGAATTGCATGCTGGCCGCTCAGTATTTCGGTTTGTACGAACAGGTTGCTGAAAGCGCGATGGGCAAGGTCCGCATTCAACGGCGCCAATACGACCTCCGCGTAACTTGTCAACTCAATATGACGGGTGCGGGATGACAGATTGGTAAGCGTGACGCGGTGGAGCACGACGTCGTCTTCAGGGGAGACGCTGATCTCGGTGTGCGCTTCAATCGCCTGATCGCGCAGCCGGTATTCAGCGCGCCCCTGTACGAAAATCGCCTCGTAGTGATCGGCCCGACGCAGTGTCGGTTGATACGTAGTCGACCAGTAACGCCCCGTGTCCTGGTCACGCAAGTAAATGAAGGTTCCCCAGCAATCGCTTGTTGCGTCCTCGCGCCAGCGGGTGGCGGCCAGGTCTCGCCAGCGTGCGTAACCTCCGCCGGCATTGGTCACCATGACGTGGCTACGGCCGTTGGACAGCAGATGAACTTCGGGTATCTGCATGTTCGGGTTGGTAAACACGCGCATGATCGCGCCTTCTTCCGCAACAGGGGGGCGTGCAGCGGCGCTCACTTCAGCTGCGTGGGGGTGCAAGGTTGCGCCTGTCTTCGGTACGCGTTCTTGCAACAATAATTCTGCAGCACGTATCTGCGGCGCCGACATGAAGCGGCGCTGCATGGGGCGGTCTAGCAAGATATAGGCAAAGGCCAACAGGCTCATGCCCTGATGATGCGCCATGAATGATTTTATGATGGCATAGGTCTTGCCACGCGGTACACGCGATGGCGTGTAATCAACCGCTTCAAAGAACCCGTACTCGCCCAGAAAGCCCGCATCAGAGAGCGTCTGTAGATTGCGGCACGCATCGAGCGGCATTACGGTCAGCGCCAGTGCACTGGCGTAGGGTGCGATGACCAGATCGTCCCCCAGTCCGCGCTTGAAGCCGAGACCCGGTACGCCGAATGCCCGATATTGATAGACTTGGTTCATGTCGGTGGCGTTATAGCAAGACTCTGAGATGCCCCACGGCACTCCGCGCTGCCGGCCGTATTCAATCTGCCGGATCACAGCTGACTTGCAGGTTTGATCCAGCAAGGTATTCTCAAAACTGGGCATGATCAGCTGTGGCATCAGGTACTCGAACATCGAGCCACTCCAGGAAATCAGACTCACATCGCTCCCCTGACTTGTCAGCAGACGTCCTAACGAGAACCAGTGTTTTTGTTGTATTTGCCCTTGCGCGATCAGCATAAAACTGGCGAGGCGCGCTTCTGAAGCCAGCAGATCGTAGCAGGACGGATCGCGGCGCCTCTCCCCCACGTCATAACCTATGGTTAATAAACCCCGTTGCTCATCATAGAGAAATTCAAAATCCATCGCGGCCAGTTCGCGGCTACGTGCAATCAAATTATCGATGATGGCAATGCGTCCTACCGCCCCTTGATAGCGCGATCCTGCGACCGCCGGCAGGCTGTCAGCAGAAACTGCAAGCCCTTTTGCCAACCCCGTCAGGGTCGGGATCGTCTCATGTGACGTGGTTTCAGACATCAGGTAATCAAGGTCATCAAGGATCGCGCTGCACTGTTGTGCGAATGCATGAGCCCAGTAATACTGCTCACCATCGATATCCGTCGCGAGACTTGCCAGCAGGTCGCTACCCAGGCGTTGAATTACGTTGAGCCGTTCGAAGGAAGTTGTCAGTGTTCGACTGTTTTGCGTGAGTGAGTAGAGGCTGGTTTTCAGAGACTTGAGCGCTGATTCAATAGCCGGAGCAGGTGCGTCTGGCAGATGATCGATCAAAACCTGTAAGGTGTCCTGTAGTCCAATAAATGCGTTGACGCAGAGCACCGGCTGATTTTTCAGCTCGGCCAGCCCAGCTTGCAAGGTGAGCAAGCAGCCGGCCAGATTTCCGCTGTCCACCGATGAGACATATTGCGGGTGTAGCGGCAGCAGCGTGCGTGTGTCGTACCAGTTGTATAAATGGCCCCGGTAGCGTTCCAGTTTTTCCATCGTGGACAGGGTGTTTTCGGTGCGCTTTAGCAACTCACCCATGGGAATGTAGCCGAAATCAAAGGCAGCCAGATTCGCCAGCAGTGCCATGCCGATATTGGTGGGCGAAGTGCGTGAGGCGATGAGCGGTGCCGGGTAGGCCTGAAAGTTGTCGGGCGGCAGCCAGTTTTCCTCTGCGTTGACGAAGTCTGCGAAAAAGCGCCATGTCCGCCTGGCAGTTGTGCGCAGGAAGGCCTGTTGCGCTGCGCTCAAGTCCAGTGGCGGGCGCAACAGCGGACGGCTGATCCACCAGCCGACCACGGGCGAGAGCAGCCAGAGCAACAACACAGGCGCACACAAGAGAAGCTCATCGGGGCGGGTGAGGGCTATGCCCAGGCCCAACAATACCGTGAACGCAGGCGCTACCCACATCTCCACAAAAAAATCGGCCAAGGAGCGGCGCGCGTTGCGGTTGGCATAAGAGGGCAGCTGCCAGAGCAACAGGCCGCGCCGGGTGAACAGCATCCGTACACCCGAGCGCACGATCGCATCCAGACAAATCAGCGTGTCATAGGGCAACAGCGCCAGTGTCAGCAAGGCCAGCAAGACAGGGCGAATGGCGGCATCAATCGTCAGTGACAGGTGGATGAGCCAGTCGCGCTCATCGGGCTTGCGGATCAACTCGATCACGGCACCCAGCAAGCTTGGCAATAACATCACACAAATGACCAGCAGCGGCCAAAACCAGACAGCGCCTGTTCCTGACAGCCAGCCCGCTACCAGCAAGGTCAGCAACGCCGGCGGCACCAGACTGCGCCTCAAGTTGTCGAAAATTTTCCACATCAGCAAGGCGGTGAGCGGATTCGCTAGCCGCTTTGCCTTCGATCCGAGTGGCCCTTTGAATGCCGGACCCGGCACGCGCCAGAGCAGCCAGCTGGCAAGTTGCCAGTCGCCGCGTATCCACCTGTGTCTGCGGCTGGCATCAATGACGTAGCTGGCCGGGTGATCTTCAATCAGGTCGACATCGGTTACCAGTGCTGAACGCGCATACCCGCTTTCCAGCAAGTCGTGACTGAGGATTAGATTTTCTGGAAAACGTCCATCAACCGCCAGGCGAAAAGCATCCACATCGTAGATGCCTTTGCCGATAAAGGAGCCCTCTCCGAACAGATCCTGATAGACATCCGACACCTCGCGCGTGTAGGGATCGATGCCCGATTCACCCGCGAACAGTTTAGTAAACCAAGTCTGGCCGGCGCTGGTCAGGCTGATTGATGCGCGGGGTTGCAGGATCGCATAACCTTCGACGATGCGCCCCTTGTCGGCGTCAAATACGGGGCGATTGAGCGGATGGGCGAGGTTGCCGATCAGGGTGCTGGCCGCGTCGCGGGGCAGTTGCGTATCGGTATCCAGCGTGATGATATATTTGATCGAGCCTAAAATGGAAGTGTCCCCGACCACATCCGAAAAAGCCGTTTGTGCTTCACCCCGGAGCATCGCATTAAATTGCTCCAGTTTGCCGCGCTTGCGCTCGTAGCCCATCCACACCTGTTCAATTGGGTTCCATAATCTGGGGCGGTGAAACAGATAGAAAATGCACGGGCGGTCATCGCGGTAAGTCTTATTGAGTGACAGGATGGCGACGCGCGCGTAGGCAATTAGTGCCGCGTCTTCAGGCGTTGATTGCAAGGGAGCGTCACGAAAGTCGGTCAGCAAGGCGAAGAACAGATTGGGATCGCGGTTGCCGAGATAACGAATTTCCAGGGCTTCGAGCAGGTCATCCACTTCCTGCGTGCCGTTGAGCAAGGTAGGAATAACCACCATGGTGCGGTGTGTCACCGGGATGCCTTGCGAAAAATCCAGTCTTGGCAAGATGTGCGGCGGCAAAATGTGGGTGACCAGCAGATTCACCAGTGAGACCGCTAGCGCAGAGGTGCCGATAATCAGGGGAATCGCTAACAACCAGTACCCCCAGCCAGTTGGGGAAAGCCCGTAACAAGAGGCCAGTACTGCCCAGGTAAACAGTGCTGTGAGCAACAGGATGGGGCTGATGTACAGGCTCAGACGGTATTGCCGACATGCCTGGCTGATTTTAGCCTTCAAGGGTAACTGGCAATCCACGGCACGTTCCAGCAGGTGCCGTCCTTGATCGATCAGGTAGTATCCGATATGTGCGGTGCGTTCATTGATGCCGGATTGCTTTGCGGCTATTTGCGCCAGCACGATGGCCGCACGCGCCACTTCGGATTCGCTGTGCAAACTTCCCTTCGCGACTTCCTCTATGGCATGCCGATAGCGGTCGCGGGTGGCGAAATCGCAGTTAGCATGCATTCCAGCCGGGTCTTCACACAAGATGTGTTCGACGGCGCTGAGTGACTCGACATAATTTCGCCAGTCCATGGCGCCTACGAAACGCAGGCTGCCGATACTGTTTGCGATGGAAATCTGGTTGGTGGCCGCCGTGCGTCCAGCCGCTTCCGATAATTGCGTTGCGGTCACCCCTTGTTCGAGCAGTTTTTGTTCGACCCAGGTTTGCACGAATGCTATTGCGGGTCCTGCAGCCTCGAGTCTGGCGTAAAATTCCTCGACAAACGGTGAGGTCAGAGGTACATCGGCATTGGCAAATTCCGCCAGTAAACGTATCAACTGTTTCGGTTCGCTTTCGGAGGTCGCGAGCATGCGATCCGCCCAGGTGATGGCGGCGTCGAACTCCTCACGCCTGTGTGCAATACGCAGCGCAACGCGGCGCAGGTTTTCCAGCAGCGCCAACTGCAGCATGATCGGGAATGCCCATAATTCGCCCAGCTTTAACGGTTCAACTGTCTGGTAGGCGGCGATGAAGGGGGTGGTATTGCCGCTGTCGATGCGACCATCCATGTGCGAGATCAGCTCCAGCGCCAGATCATAGATGCGGGGGAAACCAGCTGACGGGCCATCGGACAGTCGCGGCAACTGCCGGCTGTAACCGCGTGGCAGATGCCGATGCGCCATGCTGATTTGCTGCTCGATGAGATAGAAATTGTCGAGTAACCAGGCCTCTGCCGGCACGATCCGCTGTCCGGGTGTGGTGGCTGCTGCTGTCACAACGTCATACGCTGCCAGCAGTACGCGTGCATTGTCCGCCAGTCGTGGCAGTAACCGGTCAGGCCCCGGCTGGATATCGATGTGATGTTGACCCGCCAGTGTTACCGCATGACGTTTGAGTTGTTCGATACTGAATAGCTCGGAGCGCAGTAATTCAGTATCCTGGTCGCCATGCAGCGCATTGCGTGCTCGTGCCGAAAATGCGAAGTCCTTGATGACGATGATATTCTCCTTGCCAGATACCCGCGGTGGTCAGTGCATTGCCCTGATGTCTGGTATTTTCTGTCTTTTTATAATAGATATCATGACGATTCTTAACGATATTATTTATTTTTAGCTTATTTGAAATAAGGTTCAGGTAATGCAAAAGGCCAACCAAACTCTGGTTGGCCCGGGTTGTTTACATGAATTCCGGATTACTTACGAACAGGCATCTGTCCTTTGAGATCCAGCACGATGCGACGATTAGGCTGCAGGCATGCAATCAGCGCCTTGTTATTGCGGTTGGCTTTTCCCTTTATGTTATCGCAGGACACGACCGGATCGGCTTCGCCACGGGCTTCAGTTTCAATGCGATTGCCGTCTATTCCTTGTTCGACCAGATAGGCCTTCACCGCATCTGCACGGCGTTGCGAGAGTTTCATGTTGTATTCTTCGCTGCCGATGCGGTCGGTATAGCCAGTTATCACGACCACTTCATCTTTCGGGTATTCCTTCATTTTGCCCACGATCTCATCGGACATTTTTTGCTTTCCGGTCGTACTCATCTCAGCTTTGTTATAGGCAAACAGCGTTTCTGTTTGCATCGTGTAGGGAACATAGACGGTTTTTTTCGTGGCAACAGGTGCCGCAGCAGGCGGTGTGGTGTCAGCGACGACGGGAACAGCCTTTTTTGCAACAGGGTCGCATTCCTCAATCGCCATCGCCTTAGTCCAGGAACTGGTATGCACGCACAGACCTGAGCCGCTTCGGACAATATTGCCACGGCTGTCGGTCAGATAGCCTTCCCTGGTGATTTCATCGGCGCTGACAATGCCGGACATGGACAATGCAGCTAAGGCAAAAGCGTTAAGAAGCATAGAAGTTTTCATGGTATTTCCCCTTTATTTAGTTTGAAGCCAGAATCCGGCTTGTAGCCGGAAAATTTTGTTCAGTCACGCAAGACGTGGTTATTTTCAATGCGTACCCGGTCGCCGACGCGCAAGTCGGAAATGCCTTGCGTCACGGTTTGGTAGCCGCCACGGTCTAAACGAACCTGTATCCGATAAGCGTCTTGCTGTCGGTTTTGTTTTTCTACCTGATGACCAACCACGGCACCGCCGACTACGCCTGCCACAGTTGCGACATCGTTGCCGGTGCCTCTGCCCACTTGATTGCCGAGAACGCCGCCGACAACGCCGCCGATGATTGCGCCGGCGCCGATATCATTGTTGCCCCCGCTCGTGGTCTCGATCGAATCGATTACGCCATAAACGACTCTGGAACTTGCGTGTTGTGCAGGTGCGGGGCGTGTATCTGTGTTCGCGCAACCGCTCAACAGGGCGATCGCGGCGAACAGGGTTGCGAGTAGTAAATTTATTTTATTCATAAAACCTCCTGAATGGCATGGCAACGTTCGGCAACTTACGGCGAAACCGGTTATCTCCTCCCCATGGGGGTATGTGGAGCAGGTCATCGTTGCGCCGGCTTTTTGTATCTTTGACAGCGGCAGCTTATGCGCGAAAAAAAGTGCGCTCTGTGCGATGGCGTACATATACCTCATGCATTTCGAGCGACGCTGCTAGCCGTTAATTACGCGGAGCAAGACAACCACGATCGCGATTACCAGCAGAATGTGGATGAAACCGCCCATCGTGTAAGACGTAATCAACCCCAGCAGCCACAAGACGAGCATGACAACGGCAATGGTATAAAGCATGATGTTGACTCCTTTTCATGGTTTGGGCATGCGGCTACACCATCGACTTGGGTGTAGCCGCCACCTGTTACTTGTTGATCTCGTGGCCGATGACGCCGCCGACAGCAGCCCCGCCAACCGTGCCGGCAGTGCTGCCACCCGTCAGGACGGAACCGCCCACCGCACCAACGCCGGCGCCGATTGCGGTGTTTTTATCCCGCTGCGACATGCCGGAACAGCCACTCAGAACAAACAGCACGGTTATTGCTGCTGCAATGACTGATTTTTTTTGTGATGTGTTCATTTTGAATACCTCCGTGTTAAGTTGATCAATCGCTGCCGGGGGTGCCCGGTGGCTTATTTTTTGTAGAGCACCTTCGCTTTGTTCACACAAAGATCACGCGCGTCGCCTGCCATGGCTTCGCATTTTTCTTTTGCCACGGAATAATCCGCGTCACGTTTGTCTTCTGCGGCATCATGGCGTGCTTCCTCGCTTATTTCCTTCGCCTTCAGATGTGCATCTATCGTCTTCTCGTTGTCGGTTTTGATGGCTTCCGAGGTTTTTAGCTGAGATTTGGCATCCGCTTTTCCCCTCACGAGAGCGGCTTCTGCTTCCTTGTTGCAAACATCTTTGACATTGCCGGCTTTATCATCGCATTTTTCATGGGCAACCTTATAGTCTGCTTTTGCACGGGCTATGTTGACCTCGTAATCCGCCTCTTTTGACGGTTTGTAGCGCGCTTCGAGTTGAGCTTTTGCGACTTTTTCGCGGCCTTTTGCGACCGCCATGCAGATGTCACGGGCATTGTCCGCAAATGAGTCACAGCTTGTCCTGGCGGACTTGTACTCGGACTCAATGGCTTTATCAGCCGCCTTGTATTCGCTCTTCGACATGTTTTGCGCCAGTGCACCGGTGCTGAACGCGAGGCTGGTTATTGCCAGAATTGCTGCAATGTTCTGTTTGTTCATAATTTATCCTTTGCTTGTGCCGGGTTGATAATGTGGGTCCGCAACTTCAGGCCGGTTGGGAGCGGTACGGCAACCCTGTGTACACAGTCCGACTCCTGATGCGCGGTCCAGAGGAGCCGATCTTCATCTGTCCAGGAATTCCTATCTGTGCGCTAGTGCACAAAGCAAGCATCATCCTGTTTTTATCGTGAAGAGTTGCAGCTGTCTGATCCGCGCCCGCTGCTGCTCTGTGCGCTGCAGCACAGAGCGGCACGCAGCAAAGAGGATATTGTCAGACGCGTGCAACTTTCTTCACAAAAAGGATACCGTCATGCATATCACCTTAAGTCTGGGAACCTTGGTATCACTCGTTGCCGGTGTACTTATTCTGATCGTGCCACGGTTGATGAACTATATCGTCGCGGTCTATTTGATTGTTATCGGATTGCTGGGATTGTTCGGTGACATACACCTGAGATGAACCTGGAAAAAGCAGTTTCCACGAATATCTACGAAACGTTTCTTGGGGCGGAAGCCTTTTCAGGTTTATGAACTGAAAAATGGCAGGCGACGGGTAAATCGGAATGATGAAACATCCCTATCTTCAGATAATGACAAACATCGGACGGCACAGGGTTGTCCCTGTATTAATCGTTAACCGAATGAAGCGCCAAAGTCTCCTGGCAGGCTCGGGATTGGTCGCGCTTCTTTCATTAACCGACGCCGCATGGGCTGCGACTACGCCACCACTGGGTGCAGTGCTGCGATTCGGGGTCCTGGGTGCCACGGCGGTGACCGCCACCAACCCCGCCAGCGTCATCGGGGATGTGGGTTCCTCGCCAACCCCCACGATCAACGGTTCGATCACGGTCGATCCGGCGTATACGTTACACGCCACCAATGATTCGATTGTGCAGCAGGCTCAACTTGATGCAACCGCTGCGGTCAGCGCCATTACCCCCCAGGCTTGCACTGATCTGACCGGTCAAGACCTAGGTACGGTTGGCACGCTCACGCCGGGTGTTTATTGTTTCACGGCGGGAGCTGGATTGACGGGCACACTGACGCTGAACGGTGCCGGGGTCTATATTTTCAAAACAGGCACCACACTCATAACCGCAGCCTCATCAATTGTGGCTTTGAGCAATGGCGCCGATAGTGGCAACGTGTTCTGGCAGGTGGGTTCCGCCGCGACTATAGGCACAAGCAGTACGTTCAGAGGAACCATTTTCGCGAGCACGAGCATAGGCGTGGGAGCCGGCGCAAATCTGATCGGCAGGGTCGTAGCGCAAACCGGTGCAGTGACGCTGGATACCAACACTGTCACCGTGCCCCTGCCGATCATCACCGTGGTCAAATCGGTAGCGGCCTATTCCGACCCGGCAAATCTTACTAGCAACCCCAAGGCCATACCGGGATCAGAGATGTTGTATACCGTTACTGTGACGAATAGCGGGTATGGCGCTGCGGACACCAATACAACGGTGGTTACCGACCCGATTCCGGCCACGATGACTATGTGCGTCTCGACTCCATGCAACACTTCGCCTGTAGTCTTTTCTTGCAGTGCTGCGCCCGCCTGCGGTCTGACATACACGACTGCCAACGTGACCTACTCTAATCAGGCGGGTGGTGGGGCGCCGTTCACCTATACGCCGGTCCCGGATGCCGCCGGATACGACTCCGCAGTACCGGGAGTAACGGGGGTCAAAATCAGCCCCGCTGGCGTTTTTAATGCTGTAAGCGGCGGGTCCAATCCGTGGTTCAGTCTGGCCTTAAAGATGAAGATTAAATAAGGCAGTTTTCATCAGGATTACCGTTGATCATGAATCATGGCAGGGATGATTGCATTACCCTTGTTCAAGCCGAACGTGTCTTGATCCACCTTCATGCGTAGCGTGATGAAAGGCCCTTGAGCACGGTACGCAGCGGCGCTGAAGTCGCGGTCACTCAGGCCGCGCAGGTTATAGCCCAGCGACAGCCAGGTATTTTCCATCAGGTTGTAGCCGACCGATGCACCCATGCCGTAATCGCGCACCCCTGAATTCACCGAGCGCATCATCGACGCAAACGCGCCAATATCCCAGTCCTGCGTCAAATCATAACGGATCTCCGTGCCTAACAAGTCTGTATAACCTTTGTAATCGGTGCCGTCGATGGAATCACGTACGTATTTTGCACCGTATTGCAATGCGATCTGGGTGCGTCGGTTCGGCATGTAGTTAGCGTTCAGGTTGTTCACCAGTTTTGCACCCTTGAGAGATGAAGCGACTGCCTGGCTGAATTGGGTGATGTAATCGGCACGGTCGAACCATACCCATTTACTGTCATTCGGGCGGTGCGCATACGACACACGTAGATCGCTGTAGCGGGTGCTGCCGGTTGTGGTGCCATTGGCATTGCGCATCGTGAAACCGGCCGCCATCGCGCGTCCTTCGCTGAGGTTGCGCTGCATGCCCAATTGCAGGTTTTTTTGCTGGGCGATGCTGGCATTGCGGATTTCGATGCGTCCGTTGCCGCTCCACAGACTGTCATGGAAAGCCGCACCGACCGAAGCTGTGGTGTAGTCGCCTGTTATCGAACCGTATGGCAGCGGGGTGTTGAGGTTCAGCGGTACGCCGGAGCTGCGCAGTGTCTGGCTGCGATCGACGCTAAAGTCGGTTTGCCATTGCTTGCTGATCTGCCAGCGTTGCACCAGTCCCAAGTTGGTATACAAGCGTTCGGCATCGTTGCTCGTGCTGTTGCCGACTGAACTCGACACTTCGCCGCCGGTCCACAGCTGGGTGCGCACGCCGGCGCGGGTGGTATTGGCCGAAATTAGTTCGCCGCGCGCGAATTCCTGTTCGGCGAACAGTTTGGTCTGTCCTGTCACTTTATAGTCGGCGCCGAAAATCACGCGGTCCGGCATGGTGACACTACCCGCCGTGCCGGGGCCGATTTCGGCGGCCCCATGCAAGGTGATTTTCTTGTCCGGCAGGATGTAGGCAGCCCCTGCGATGAGCTGGTTGCTCTGCTTATTGCCAACTGCGCTCTTGTCTTGCGAGTTGCGTGCGCCGTAATAGGCGCTGAGATCGTCGCTTACTTTTTGATCAACGCGTCCTTCCAGCACGCTGTTATTCGCGTTGGTGGACAGGTTCTCCTGTTTGTAAGCCTGACCTTGCAGTATCAGAGTGCCGGACAATTTATACCGGCTATCCATTCCCATCTTACGCGTGGCGATTTCCGAGCCTGCTTGTTGACCCACACCGAATCCGGCGGCCTGCTCGCGCAAATACGCTTTGGCATCCCACTGCTCTGCGCGGTGTTGCACTTCGCCTAACCACGCACTGCCGCTTGCGACGATACCGGCGCGGTTGCGGCGGGAGGCCGCAACCTCAGCGCGCAGCCGGGTGTTGGCATCTAACTGGTAGGCGGCATCCACGCCTTGCAGGTCGCCGGCAGCCCCCATTGTTCCCTCGTGTATCAGGGTTGCGCCGATATCTGTTTCCTTGCTAGGTTTGAAGCTGCCGCGCCCACCGAAGGTGGCGGCCTTGTCGGCAGGATCGGCCGATTCATATTCCGCCACAATGTAAGTCGGGTTGAAGTTGCTGTCGCGCGTCATAATCGGCTCGTGGAAAGTCAGCGTTCCTAGCGCATAGTCGATGTCGTAATCCATATAGCGCACAAGGTTCTGTGTGCTAACGATGTTTTGCGACTGGAAGCGGTCGCGGCTTTCTATTCGAATCTTGTCGGAGTTGATCATCAGGTTGCCGCGCGAGAGTTTGTACACGCCTGAGGTGCCGTTGCCGGGAATCTCGTCCTTAATGTAGGACTGTGCAGTGACCGTGGCAAAGGCGTTGTAGCCCGCCCTCTCGCCCTTGTATTCGCTCTTGAAGCCGTTCAGGGTGCGGCTGTAGCGCGACAGTTCGGTGACGCTAAGGCCGGTGTCGTAATCACCGAACATCGCATAGAACTGACGGCGTTCCAGCTTGACATATAAGCGGCTGGAGGAGGCGGCATCGAATCTGGCCTGACTGGCATCGGCGTACAGCGTGTAGTACTGGGTAGGATCGATAGCTTGCTTGAGCAAATTGTTACCGGTTTTCTTCGCGGTGTCGTAGGCCATGGTCAACAGGTAGTCGCCCCTGATACTACCCTTGGCGTAAAACGCCAGTTTGTTGCCGTCGAACAATTGTTTTTCGGTGTCTGCCGCCTGGAGTGCCTGCAGGTTGCCGGACAAGGTTTTGTATCCCGCCGTTCCTTCGGCAAAGCCTGCCAGAATCCAGTCGCGTTGTCCTGCCGAAAGCCACGCACGCACTTCCTGTTTACGTTGGTCGTTGAATTGAAAGTTCAGGATAGCCTCGCCCGATTGTGTGGTGGGTTCCAGTTCGATCATCGCCAGTCCGTCGCGCATCACCTGATAGCTAGCCTTGCCACCGAGCTGTCCGCTCAGCGGTTCGCGGTCGATGCCGATGCGGCGGTCAAAGGCGCGATACGGTTCGTTCAACTGGAACTCGCCGCTGATGCCGCGCCGCACCGGTACGCCGTTCTTATCGAGGAAGCGCACCGCGATCATCGGGTGAGTCTTGCCGTCGGCGATCAGGCGTGATCGTTGTGGCACGAATTCGACGTGATCTGGTGCCGACGAGTAATGGATGTTGCGCACCGTGCGGCTGACTTCTTTGCCCTGTTCATTGTTGATGATCAGTTCTACGTTGTTGTCGCCTTCTTTGATCGGCACGGCATTCCAGGTGCTGAGTGCCACGCTGCTCTGCGCATTCACTTGCGTGCCGTCGAACAGCAGCGTGCTTACCGCTTCGCCGTTTATCGTCAACGCCAGATTGTGTTTTGGATCGTGCTTCACTGCCACTTTCATCACCGGCAAGTTGGGATGAAAACTCTCCTGAGGATGCAGCCATTCGAAGCCGGGCTGGGCTTGGGACAGCCAAACTTCGTCATAAGGCAGGGTTTCCACCAGACGAGTCGGATCGTCATCCATCGGTGTCTTAGTTATCCTGGTTGCAGCGGTATCTACGAAGGCGTCGGCAGAGGGCTCGGTACCGTGGGCTTTCTTGTGCACATGAAAATCGGAGCGCCACAACGTGCCGCCGCGCAGGTTGACGAATTGCGAATACGTGCGTCCGGCAAAGCGGCTGTTCTTATCGCAGCGGGCCACCTCGTAATCCTTGGGTAACGAATCCAGATCCAGCTGCACGACGTGGGTGCCGGCGCGCAGATTGTCGATGTGCCACCGACCTTCTTTGTCGGTCAGCACATACGTGCCGTCCTGCAACACCACGCGCGCACCGACTAAGCCATTTGCATCGTTGTCTACATGGTCGTCGCACGGGCCGTCGATCACGCGGCCGATCAGGATGGCCTTGTTGCGGAACAAGTCTTCGCGCACCAGCACACTGGCATGCGCGGTATTAGAGGTAAAGCTGCCGATAGCGGCGGCCGTGTTTTCCGCCATCCCGGTGTGTGCGCCGGGGGTTACTTCCAGCACATAGCGCAGCGTGGCGATAGATGCTGCGGCAATATTGAGTGTGAAGGTGAGGGTGCGTGCGTCCAAAGCTGTCAGCGGGTCAGGCATGACCGCGCCATTCAGGCGTGCCGATCCTTTTTGATAGCGGAAGCCGGGTGGCAGGTGGTCGGCAATCAGTGCGCCAAGCACAGGTAAGGTTGCGCTGTTATTGGTGATGTTCAGCGTGTAGGGGACAAACTCGCCGGTGCCGACCACAGCTTTTCCGGCGGCTTTCTGGATGGTCAGCGAAGTGCTGCCGGAATCGACCGGGATATCAATTCTCAGCGACGCCCCCCAAACCGTAAACACGCCGCCATACGATCCGCCAGGATTCAGGCCCGGATTGCCCAGAATGACTGACGCAACAGGAGGTGCCCCGATGGTGGTAGGCAGGTTCGCCGCCAGTACTGAGGACGGGAAGCTGTGCCCAGGCGGCGGTGTGACAACGAGCCTGTAGTTACCTACATGTACCAGTGGAAAGTGGTATCCGCCTGCCTCTATGGTGGCATCACATATTGTAGGCTGACCGGAAATGACAGGTTGCGGCAGCACGGTGACCGCATCGTTGCAATACACCGTGGCAGGCAGGCCGGTCAGTATATCGATCTTGCTGATCGTAGCGCCGTTAACAGGTGCGCCGGTTTTGGAATCGAATACGATCCCGTACGGGTCGAGCAACCCGCTGCTGGAGGTGGCGATGTTCGCGCCGCTGGCGCAATTGAGGTGGTTGTATACCTGTGTGAGAGTCTCGTTGTGCGACGAGATGGTGATCTTGCCGTCATTAGGTGTCGGCGCTGTGCCGATTGCGGCAAACACCGATTGCACTGAGCCTACGAACACGCCGGTGGACAGACCTGTCTCGGTCAGTTGCAGCACTTCGCTGTCGCCGCTGTTAGTGGTAAGCGTCATTGATATCTGGTCAGCTAGCGCAGGATTTAGGTTCGAGTCGTAGCTGGCCACGCGAACGAAGATCGGTTCATTGCGCGCGTATGAGGCAATCGGCTTGCCCGCCGCATCGCTCAGTGGCGCCAGTAATAAATTGGCCGGCAGCGGCGTGGGCGCGGGATTGCCGAGCAGGGTTGGATTGGCAAGCGTAGTAAAGGGGCCAGTGAGCGCACCGCTTGGCGCATATCCGGTGGGCTGCACCATCTCGGTGTGGGTGCCGGCAGGTGCCAGAGCCGCACCCGCGGGTGGGATGTATTGCAACAGTTCAATCTTGAGACCGATATCGAGGCACGCGGCGGTATTCACCGCCACGGTGCTGGTGGCGGATAAATTGTTTGCGCCGACACTGTAGGTGGCGGTGGCGAGGTTGGTGATCGCGCTATTCGGCGCTGTCGCCGCCCAGAGGATAGAAGAATGGAGAAAGAGAATGGAAAATAGCAGCGCTTTTTTGTGGACGAGAATTTCGCCTACAAAAAAACGGACTGCCCCGGCAAGCCGGGACAATCCATGCAATACCCCTGCGCTCGCGCGGATCGCTTGGCGGATGCAGCAGAAGTTTCTGGTCAGATTCACCTTGATGCACCACTTTCCGGGTTACAGCACCGTGGTGTTGAAGATGATCGTCACGGTCTCACCCACATTCAACAGGCCCGCTGTAGCATGGCCGCCGTCCGCCGGCAAAGCGGCGGCAAAGGTGGCCGTAATGGCCTGACCCGAGATGTCCACGCCGTCTGAATCAATTGTGGTCGTGAAATAGCCGGTGGTTGTGGTCGGGGTTGCACCGATAGTTCGCGCTGCACCGGCCGTTACCTTGAAGCCCATGCCGGCGCCGCTTGTGGGCGCACCGGTAGCGGAGTTGCATGTCGCGGCATTGACAGGCGCAACCAGATTGGCATCATGCGTCAGCACGGCAGCCAGCGTATCGGTGATGGTCGTCAGCGTGGCTGCTGCTGCACCCGTGTTGCTTATCACGATAGACCACTGCGTGATGGCGCCCGGAATGTTCTTCGGGTTGGTTATGCCATCCAGCGGATCACACAACAGCGTGACAGTCTTGGTGACCACCAGCACACCTGAGAGGACGGCGTAGGTGTCGCGAGCGGAGTGCTTGCCATCACGCACGCCATCGCCTGTCTCCGAGCCTGCAATGTCAGCAAACACGATGTCCACGGTGCCCGTATTATTGGCGCCGGCAGTGGCGACAATGGCCGCGCCTTGAGCGCCTGACGTCGCAACATAGATACCATTCGCACCGGTAAAGGTACCCAAAGCCGTTGCAGTCAGCCCCACCAGTGCGGTGTTTGTATTCACCACCGAACTGGGGATGCTACACACCACGTACACCGTTGCAGTTGTATCGACCGCCAGTTCGTCGATGAAGGTGGCGGTATCTGTTCCTGACTGGTAACCATCGGGTGCGGGATTGCTTTCAACGCGTACGATGCAGGCCGTGGCATCGAAATTGTCACCTGCCGCCACTTGGTTGGAGACCAGGCCAAAGTCCAACGGACTGTTGGAATTGTTGGTGACGGTAAAGGTGGTAACTGCAGCCAATTGATTCGGCACAACGGTTGTAGTGGCGCCGCCAGTCACGGTAAGGTTGACTTTTTCATCTACCGTAAACGTGGCTGCCGCAGAAATGCTGGTTTGCGTTACGCCGCCCACCGTGTAGTTCAGCGTGGCACTGTTATTGATCACGGTGCCGGAAGCGGTGCCTAACGCCATTGCATTTTGTGAGACCAAACCCAGCAACGCCGCACCGATCAGCATAACCAGCGACTTGGCTATCGTCTTTTGATAGCCAAGTCGAATGGCTAGTAGTTTCATCAATGCGGCGAGCCTGGGCGGGCTGCTCGTATTATGGTTTTTCATGTTGATTCTCCTTAATTTAAAAGAGCGATTAAAAAATGATTGCCTGTTGAAAAGACGACGAAGATTTGCTGTTCATGGCGGGCCGTTGTCTGTCGGCGGGCCGCACCCGGTAAGCGGCAAGCGGCAAGCGGAGCATCGGTGGATCCGTCATAGGCTCGGACATCAAAAAATGCCCGGGATAACTCGAACTGGAAATATTCATGGCGAGGCTCGCTATTTGATCACTGCGCGAAAACCGACTTCGCCGGATTTGCCACTCGCTAATTGACCTTTACAGGTCCAGCGGATGTGGGTGTATTGCCTGGGCTGGGCAATGTATTCACGGCCGTCCGCACCTTTGGCTTTGAGACTTTTCGCCGCGTCAAACGTCTTGCCGCCATCCGTCGAGAATACGATTGCGCAATCATTGCCGAACGCGCTGCCCGCCTTGTACTCGGTGTTGGCCGGGATCAGGTTGTTGATGACGATGTCGCTCGCCGTTTTGCCGCTAACGTTTTCGAACGTGTTGGTGAAAATCACCTCGGTGCCCGGAATGGCTTTTTCGGGGGAGCTGCGCTGGACTTTTCCATCCTTGATCACTTCGACTTCAGCCGTGCTGGTTACTTTGATCGCAGCCGTGACGGCCTGTACGTCAAGCGAAAAACCGCCCAGCAGGATGATCAGGTTGGCGGTGAGCAATAAACGGGAAATACGCATGAGAGACTCCTTTAGTCAGTTAATCGTTGCGCGAAAGGTGATGACGAGATTCACCGGGGCGGCAACATTCCCCGGCGAAACAGAAACGGTTTGGGTAGCGGCGATGAACTGTGCATTGTCGGCATCCGCTGCATCGGTTTTGGCGACGCCGTTCACCACGATGCTGCCCGGCACGTAAGTGGTGTTGGCGGGCATCGGGTCGGTGATTAGCAGATTGGTCGCGATGCCCGCACCGGACAACGTCGCTATGATCTGGTAAGTCATCACCGAGCCTGGCATCAGTACCGCCGTGCCCTTGGGATCCAGCACGCTGGCAACGGACTTGTTTAATGCCAAATTTACGCCACCGGCCAGGTAGGCGGCGTATGCGGAATGTTTTGCATCACGTGCGATATCGCCTGCCGCTATACCTGCGCTATCTGCAAATACAATATCGACGCCTGCGGTATCCGGTCCCGCTGTTGGGACTAAAGCTGCCATTGTGGTGGGTGCAACGACGGTTGCCGTCAGACTGACCACCGATTGCTGACCGTTGAGCGCGGTTGCCGGGATGTTGCTAACGATAAAAACTTTTTGTGAAGCGTCGGCGGCCAGGCTTGAAATCGACGTGGCGGTATCGATCAAGGGATCATAGATGCCATTGTTGTTGGCGTCCGCAAAGGCCATCAAGCCGGTTGCGCTGAAATTGTTGGCAGCGAACGGGGGGGGGCTGCGGGGTTGCCTGAGACCAATGCGGCAGTCAAACTAAAGCCTTGCAGATCGTTACTCAAATTGGTGACAGAGAAAGTGGTCACTGCCCCGGTTTGCCCGCTGCTTACTGACGTTGCCGATCCACTCACCTCGGCAACGATCAGGTTTACTTTTTTATCCACCACGAATGACACGGTGTTGCTGGTTGCCGTGGATGGGGGGCCGACCCC
This sequence comes from Burkholderiales bacterium, assembly GCA_038205615.1. Lineage (GTDB taxonomy): Bacteria > Pseudomonadota > Gammaproteobacteria > Burkholderiales > Gallionellaceae > Gallionella. Next base: position 25,420 of record JBBRBS010000016.1, read on the forward strand.
GACCACATAGCTGAGTGTCGCACTATTGGAAATGGTGATTCCGTCATGTGTGCCAACCGCCCCGGCGAGTTGCGGTGCGATCAGCAACAAGCCAAACCACAATCCTGTCCGGCGTGTGTGGAAGTTTGATTCGTTATGGCTAGCGCAACACATGGCGGATTTTCATCAGAACGATTTGCGCCATGTGAACGAGATTGAGTGGCGTTTCGGTTTGATCTCGATCCGATCCGTTTTTGATTCGAAACGCAGCAGGGATGACAAAAATACAGAGCCACCGCCAGGTGTGAATTGCCAGGTCGGATTTGCTGTCAGTGCGGTATTTTTTTGTGGATCAATGGCAATGCTTCGTTCTGGAAAGTTGCCAAACTCTGACCCGAATGGTGTGGCGACCTCTGAGCGGGAAAGCGCAATACTCGTACTCAGCCGGTACGCGTGTTGTGCATCGGTATTTGAGATTGCTGACTTAATCGTTGCCAGCTCCATTGCGGGCGGCCAAAAACCTTCTTCGGACTGCGCTGTATGTGACACAACTGCGAGGCCTGCCCATATCAGGCCAAAAAACATGCGCTGTGCGATCGTTCGAATAGAAACTGGGCTGAACATGGTGCTCTCCTTTCCCTGCTTTCAAACATCAACGGGTCGCGGTGGGTATTACCTGTGCGAGCTTGTGAAGCCGTTCTTGCCACCGTCGAGCCGGAAACATCATCAATGTTTGAGTGATTGTCGTTTTTGAATGACCGTCAAGCTGTGCGGTGCCGCACATAATGAAAAAAATTGTGCGAAATTTTTTCCTGTCTCGACGGTTATGTAACGGTTCTCGTCGTTCTGCTGAAAATAATTTTCTCTATGTGCGATAGCGCACGGAGTGCTGTGGACGAAAGGGGGATAAAGCCTCCATGCGTAGCAGATCACTTTGACTTCGGATGATTTTTAATTCGAGACACCATATCAGTACGCAAAGTAGCCAAACAGGTCGGCAGCAGATAGTAAGTAACACAGCAGTATCGGGGCGGTCGAAAACCGATGCATATCGG
>JBBRBS010000017.1:0-25785 GCA_038205615.1 Burkholderiales bacterium
AGGCTGACAGAGACGATGACCTGCACACCAACGACACCGTACAGGAAAAGCTGTCTTTGGCCTCACGCTTCGGTCTTACGATTTTTTACCCGTCGCCAAGCAGGAAAGAATTTGAAAACATTGTAAAAGTGCTGTCCGACCGGCAGGATATTCATCTGTCGGAAGCACAGTTGTATTTAGAAGCCAACAAGTGGGAAGCCCGTCACGGTGGCCTTTCCGGGTGTTCGCAGTAGTGTGCATCGTCTATTTGCCGTTTCTCGGCAGCCCGTTTGTATTCGATGATCTGCCTTTCTTTTCCGGCAATTTAATTGACCACTATACGCATTCGCTATTCCAATTTGAGTTTCGCTGGTTGCCTTATGCCAGCCTGGCCTGGACCTCTGTCATCTTCAGCGATGTGATCCCGCATTTCTTCCGCCTGGGTAATATGCTGCTGCACACGACCAATGTCATTCTGCTGTTTTTACTGTTGCGCCAGTTGGTTACGGCTGCGATTTCTGAAGTTGACAAAACTTCAACAGTTACCTGGGGCGCCTGGTTCGGCGCACTGATCTTTGCGTGCCATCCGCTGGCAGTTTATGCAGTCGGTTATCTGGTTGAGCGCAGCATCTTGATGGCAACGCTGTTTTCATTGGTTGCGCAATTAGCCTATTTGCGCGGATTACTGAACGGGCAGAAGCGCTGGCTTGCGCTGGCAGTGGGCGGTTATTTCCTTGCGTGTTTTTCCAAGGAGCACAGCGTGATGCTACCCGCATTATTGATGGCGCAGACAATTTTGCTGCGCGGGCGTGACGGGGTATCCATCGGGTCGCTGCGCACGAAAATCATTGCCGGAAAATGGGCGCTATGGTTGACATGGACGGCGCTCATAGCAATTGCGGTGTTTGTAGTGTTGCGCTCGAAGGGAGTGCTGGGCGTGCCCTATGAACCAATGGCGGCCTATTCGTTCGAGCAAATGGGTATGTTCGCGAGCGGACCCATAATGCATTTATTGAGTGCGCTAACGCAGGCAGGATTGTTTTTCAAATACCTGCTGCTGTGGTGGATGCCCAACCCGGCATGGATGTCGGTGGATATGCGCGAGCATTTTATTGTTTCCGGGTTTGCGTGGCAGGGCTGGCTGGGGTTGGTCGGATTTGTTGTGTATGGCGTGCTGGGTGGCTGGTTGTTGTCGCGTTCCAGATGGCTTGGACTCGCCGGGCTGGCGTTGCTGTACCCTTGGTTGCAGTTCATCGTGGAGTTTTCCTCCATTCGTGTGCAGGAGCCATTTGTGCTCTACCGCAGCTATCTGTGGATGCCCGGCATGATGCTGTTCTTCCCGTTGTTGCTGGCTAAACCTGTCATGAGCGCAGTTAAAATGTTGCCGGGCCGCAGGCCGCTACTAGGACTGGGATTGGTGGTGCTGTTGCTCGTGCCGCTGGCCTGGAACCGGCTGTGGGTATTCGCCGACACCTATCGCCTGTGGAACGACGCCGCGCTGTTGTTGCGTAGCGAACAGGAAACGGGTGCGGATCGGATTTACTATAATCGTGGTAATGCTGAATTGGCGGCTCAGAAATGGGAAGATGCCATTGCGGATTTTCAACGAGCAGTCACACTGAGTCCGAAACTCGCACCGATTCACTACGCGCTTGGTGTGGCCTACATTAATATGAAACGCAATCAGGATGCGCTCGCACAATTTGATGCGGCGATTGCGCTCAAGCCGGATGACGCGAGCTATTATTATGCCAAGGGGATGTCACTGAAACGGCTGAATAAGGATGACATTGCCATGCGGCAGATGGAAAAAAGTTGCGAGCTGAAAAATATGCTGGCTTGCGCGATTGTTCAAATGAATCCGAGCAAGAAATAGCAACCCGATAAGATTGCTCGAAAGCGCCATTTGAATTGAGGTCAGCCTTGATTCTGCTTTCGATGGCGGAGACGGAAAGTTGAGATACGCTTCAAAGTTAAGGGGTGATTCCTCTTGCCAACATTACTACGAGAATAAATTATGACCGACACGCTTGCCATTCAGGCCGAAAACACCATCAGGCAACGCGACCTTGCCAGAATGAAATGGATTGCCGCCGGTCTGCTGGGGCTAGCCGCCTGCCTGTATATCGCTGGAAAAATTTTAGCATGGGGTTATCTGGCGGCCTTTGCAGAAGCAGCGATGATCGGTGCGCTGGCGGACTGGTTCGCGGTGGTCGCGCTGTTCCGTCACCCGCTGGGTATCCCGATTCCGCACACTGCCATCGTCACACGCAACAAGCGCAGTATCGCAAACAGTCTGGCCGATTTCGTGGTGGGACAATTTTTGAGCGCGGAGGTCATCGGGCAACGGCTCAGGCGGTACGACGCCGCGCGACACTTGTCGCAATGGCTGGTTATGCCCGAGAATCGTACCAAAATCGTGGTTTATCTGGGCAAAGCCACGGCTTATAGCGTGAAAGCGTTAGATGACAGGCGTATTCACGACTTCATTGCTGACGCCGCCCGCAACAAGCTGCAAAGCATCGATCTGTCGGGATTGATGGCCGACGGACTCGAACTGGTCACCCGTAATCACAGCCACCGTAAAATATTGCACGGCGGGCTGAATCGCTTCGCCGATTATGTGGAAAGCCCTGATAACACGGATAATATTTCTGCCTTCATCAAAGGCTGGAGCGATAATTCGTTTGTGCAAAGCATGATAGAACCATTCGTGCCGACGATACGCGCGGCCGTCGTCAACAAGCTGCGTGCTGCCGCCTGCGACGAAACGAACGGGCTTTATCTGGAATTCGATGAGCAGGTGCAGAGCTACATGCAGCGCCTGCAACAGGACCCCGAATTGCAGGAATGGGTAACACACCAGAAAAATACCTGGCTCAATCATCCCGAATTCGGCCGCCAGATCGAATCCTTGTGGAGTGAATTGCGCGACTGGGTGGTGCTCGACCTGTCACATCCCGAGTCGGTGATTGCCGGCAAGCTTACTGCGCTGGTTGGCGAGCTGGAGCAGCACTTGGTCAGCAACGAGGACATCCGCTCGTGGATCAACGATCAAATTCAATCAGCGCTGATACAGGCTGCCAATGCCAACAAGGGGATGGTCGGCGATTTGATTAGTGAGGAGTTTGCCAACTGGGATGATCATTACATGGTCGATAAGTTGGAACTTTATCTGGGGCGCGACCTTCAGTACATCCGCATCAACGGCACGCTGGTAGGCGGACTGTTCGGCCTGCTGATTTATGCGGTGACGATGATGATAACGGGAGGTTAATAGCTCGTGGCTTTTAGCGGGCGGCAGCACGGAATCTTGGCGGGGTGCGGCCCCGCAAATAAAAAGTGCGACCCGAAGGTCGCACTGAAATAAAGTCCCCCGCCTGTGCCGTTGACCCAGCATCTCGAACCGATAGGTTCAAGAGGGTCACTTCCCTGCCGCATCAGGATCATCCGCTAGGGACGTTCACAACAACGGCGTATGAGTCGCGACCTGTAAAGTTACTTGGTTCAAAGAATATATGAGTCTGACGAACACCGCAGGGGACAACTCGAAATCGTGAGGCTGGCCTTATTTAAAACAGCGCTTCCTGTTCAGCTAAGGCCTGATCGATTGCTGCCTGCATGGTGCTCATTCTACGCGTTAAGTCGGAGAGGTCAACCCCGCGCCCAACCTTTGTGGAAAGCAATTCATGTGCGATGTTGAGTGCGGCCATGATCGCGATACGCTCGACATTGACGATCTTTCCGGCATCGCGGATGTCGGTCATTTTTCTGTCCAGATAGGCGACCGCAGACAGCAGTGCTTCGCGCTCTTCTTCCGGACAGGCGACCCGCAGTTCACGATCGAGAATCTTGACATCCAGCATGTTTTTTTGGCCGCTCATGACAGATCCTCAGGGAAGGTGGGCAGCAATTTTTCCAGACGGGCTTTCGCGCTGTCTATCTTGTCGATGCACAGCCGGTTCTGGCTTAGCGCTTGCGCCAATTCCTGGCGTAACTGGTGGTTTTCTGTGCGCAACTGGCGGCTGACTTGTATCAGCTGCGCCAGTTTGCTCTCCAGTGCGTTTAATTCGTTTTCCATGTGGCTAATATAGATTGAAAAGTGCTGCAAAGTCAATTGCTAAGACGTGTTTGTGCAACCAATTTGTAATTTGATATTTTGTGTCGTGGCCTGCCCGTGTTAAAGTGCGCCTCGCTTTGAGGTGCCAGGCTGCATTGCAGCAGGGTTAAACGGGAAGCAGGTGCGTTGTTGGCGCTGGAAAAAAGGTGGATTCGCGATGCGGATTTTTCAATCCAGTGACCTTTAACAAAGCCTGAGCTGCCCCCGCAACGGTCATCGAGTGTGGGTTTGTCATTATGCCACTGTGAGCAATCATGGGAAGGCGGCAAATCAAGACTCGTGAGCCCGGATACCGGCCTTATCGCATACGAACAGAAGAAGGCGCGGGAGGCGGCTTCGTGGCGATTTTACGCAACACGCTTTTGTCAAAGCGCCGCTTGCCGCCCGCATTTCTTCTGATTTTTAACGCTCCAGCGGGGTCGCCGGAGCTTCGATCGGAAAATCTAAATGAATCAAAAGCTTATAATTATCGCGCTGTTCGGTGCGATCACACTCCCCTTAGCCGTACATGCGGAAACCGCCAGTCTCGACGAGATTGTCGTCACTGCCACACGGATGTCGCAGTCTGTGAACAAGACCATCGCGGATGTCACCGTGCTGAATGAACAGGAAATTAAGAAATCCGGCGCGCCTGACGTCTCGACGCTGTTGCGTTCGTTGCCGGGGGTCGAAGTGGCGCAAGCTGGCGGGCTGGGAGCTACCCCCTATATTTTTATGCGCGGCACAAATGCAAATCAGGTGCTGGTGTTGCTCGACGGCGTGCGCATCAATTCAGCCACGACGGGCGCAACGGCAATTGAACATCTTATGCTGGACAGCATAGCCCGCATCGAAGTGGTGCGCGGCAACGTCAGCAGTCTCTATGGATCGGAAGCCATTGGCGGCGTGATTCAATTGTTCAGTAAACAGGGACGCGGCGCACCTGCGTTTAATGTCAGCGGCGGTGCGGGTAGTCACGGCACGCAGCGTCTGGCAGCGGGATTCGCAGGCGAAGTGAATGACACCTCGTTCAGTGTGAATGCAGGTCGCGTTAAAACCGATGGCGTGTCGGCAATCAATCCGCTGCTGGCGCCTGGCGCCAATCCTAATAAAAATGGCTACGACAACAATACACTGGCGGCACAGGTAAAACATGCTGTCAACGCGGATCATTTATTGACTGCTTCCTTGTTCAACACCCGTGGCAATATTTCGATAGACAGTGCATTCGGCGTGCCGACCAGTCTTTATAATGTAATCGAAAATATCGATAAGCTATCGCTTGCATCCGATGATCAGCTCAGCGAAATCTGGCACAGTCAGGTGCGTCTGGCACAAGGCACGGACGACTATCGTTACTACACCAACGCCGTGCAGACCTCTCGCTATCAGACTGTGAACAATCAATTGGCCTGGCAGAACAATCTCAAGATCGCTGACGGGCAGCAGGTGAATCTGGCGGTCGAGCATTTGGGGCAGGCGGTTACGTCCTCCGTGCTGTTTGCGCAAAACTCGCGCAACGTGAACAGCCTGCTGGGTGGTTATGTGGGCGAATATGGCGCGCAACAGGTACAGCTGAACCTGCGTCAGGATCGCCATTCTGATTTTGGCACGGCGAACACCGGTTTGCTGGGTTATGGCGTGGCGTTCGCAGACAGCTGGCGTGCCACGGCCAGTGTCAGCAATGCGTTCAAGGCGCCGACCTTCAATGATATGTACTGGCCATTGGCCTTCGGTTATCAGGGGAATCCGAACCTGAAGCCGGAGCGCTCGCAAAACAAAGAACTCGGTCTGCACTATGCGGCGAACGGGCAGCGCGTGGATGCGGTGTACTTTGATAACCGTATCAGCGATTTAATCACCCTGAATGCCGCCTTTACCACGGTAACTAATATCAGTCAGGCGCGCATCGATGGCCAAGAACTGAGCTATGCGGGCGAGTTTGGCACGAACCACGTTAAAGCCAGCGCGACCTTCCAGAATCCGCGCAATGCGGTTACCGGTTTGATACTGCCACGCAGAGCCAGAGAATTTGCCAGCATTTCGGCATCGCATGACTTCGATGCGTTGAACGTGGGTGGCGAAGTGCGTTACAGCGGCGCACGTCAGGATGGCGTTAACCGCTTGCATGGTTACGAACTGTTGAATCTGACCGCGCGCTATCAAATCGACAAGAATTTGAATCTGCTGGCACGCGCGGACAACCTGTTCAACCGCAACTATTCCGAGGTGTACAGCTACAATACACCGGGCCGCACGCTGTTTGTCGGACTGAGCTATCAACAATAACCGCTGCTGAAAGACGCGTGCCTTTGTGATAAGGTGCGCGTGTTTCATCTTCACTAGGAGTTATACAATGAATAAGACTAAATCCCTCGCGCTGTGCGCGATTCTGGCAGCTTTAATGGCCGCAACCCGCATGCACCATTTCGGTAGCAGCCTGCATCTGCCTGATGCTTCACTGGCCGTTTTCCTGCTGGCAGGTTTCCTGGTTGCCAGTCCGTTATTGTTCGGCGCGTTGCTGATCGAAGCCGCTGCGCTCGATTATGTGGCGATCACCCATATGGGGGTTGCCGACTATTGCGTGACGCCGGCATACGGGTTCCTGATTCCGACTTACGCAGCGCTGTGGTTTGCCGGTCGCATTTATGCGCGTGTGCATCAAAATAACCTGCGCAGTCTGGGATTGTTTGCTGCCATCTCGTTCGCGGCGGTTAATGTGGCGTTCCTCATTTCCAATGGTTCGTTCTATCTGTTTTCGGGCCGCTTTGCCGATGTGAGCATCGCCGAATACGCCGCGCGCATCGCGCAATACTATGTGCCGTATGTATCCGGCACTGTGGTCTATCTGGTTCCTGCTGTGATGTTGTACGCGCTGTTCACCCAGCGTGCTGCCCGCGAGAACCATGCCGGATAACAGCGAACAGCACAGCCGCCGCATGGGGCGCAAGAAAGCCGTGATCGATGCGGCGATTGCGAAATCCGATGGTGACAAGGGGCTGTTGCTGGTGCTGACCGGCAACGGTAAGGGCAAGTCCAGCTCCGCATTCGGCATGGTCGCACGCACGCTGGGTTATGGCCTTAAGGCAGGTGTCGCACAATTTCTGAAGAGCCGTCGCGATACCGGAGAAGAGCGCTTTTTAGGCGATCAGCCGAATGTCGTCTGGCATGTGCTGGGCGATGGCTTTACCTGGGATACGCAAAATCGAGATGCAGATATCGCGACCGCCCAACGCGGCTGGACCGTCGCACAGGGGCTTTTACAGGATGCATCACTGCATCTGGTGGTGCTAGATGAACTGACCTATCTGCTGAACTACGGCTATCTGGATGCAGAACAAGTATGCAAAGATCTGGCGGCACGTCCACCGATGCAACATGTGGTGATTACCGGGCGGGCTGCGCCTCAATGTCTGCTTGATATGGCCGATACGGTCAGCGAAATTCAGGACATTAAGCACGCGTACCGCGCAGGAATCCGTGCCCAACCCGGCATAGATCTGTAAAAATGACTGTTCGTTTTTGTCCCGCTTTACTGATCAGCGCACCTGCCTCCGGGCAGGGAAAAACCACCGTCACTGCCGCTCTGGCCGCTTTCCACCGCAGTCAGGGGCGGCGTGTGCGCGTCTTTAAGACCGGGCCTGACTTCATCGACCCGACCATACTGGAGGTGGCATCCGGCAATCCTGTTTATCAGCTCGATTTGTGGATGTGCGGCGAGGCGGATTGTCGCGCGATGCTCTACCGGGCTGCGGGGGAGGCCGATCTGATCCTGATCGAAGGCGTGATGGGGCTGTTCGACGGCAATCCATCCAGCGCGGATCTGGCACGCCAATTCGGCGTTCCCGTTCTGGCGGTGATCGATGCCGGCGCGATGGCGCAGACTTTTGCCGCAATGGCCTGCGGGTTGTCACAACTCGATACGACCATCCCTTTTTACGGTGTGGTCGCGAACCGTGTCGGCAGCGTGCGCCATGCGCAAATGCTCACTGAAAAATTACCGGGCTCGTTGAAATTTTGTGGCGCGCTGCCGCGCAGCGCCGAAATCAGCCTGCCTGAGCGGCATCTGGGCTTGTTGCAGGCAGCGGAGTTGCCGGACATAAACCAGCGTATTAGACATGCGGCCGAACTGTGGGGTGAACGGTGCGAAACCGGTTTGCCGCCTGCGGTGGAATTTGCCGCACCCGCCGAAAAAACTGGTATTGCGCTGCAACTGGCGGGTGTGAAAATCGCCGTGGCAAGGGACGCCGCCTTTTCATTTTTGTATCGCGCCAACCTGGATGTGCTGGAGGCGCTCGGCGCACAGCTGTACTTCTTCTCGCCACTGGATGACAGCGCGCTGCCTGATGCCGACAGTCTTTACCTGCCCGGCGGTTACCCGGAACTGCACTTGTCAAAACTGGCCGCAAACACCGCGATGCTCGATGCCATTCGCGCCCATCATGCCGCGCAAAAACCGATACTCGCCGAGTGCGGCGGCATGTTGTATGTATTGCAGACGCTGACTGATGTGCAAGGTCAGCGGGAAAATCTGCTGGGTTTGCTCGAAGGGGATGCCGTGATGCAACCTCGGCTGAGCGCACTCGCGCTGCAAAGCGCAGCCTTGCCGCAAGGAACCCTGCGCGGACATGCCTTCCATTATTCCAAGGTTGATACGGCTTTAATTCCGGTTGTCCGTGGCGTTTGTCCCAATGGCGGTGAAACCTGTGAAGCGGTGTACCAACAGCTGCGCCTGACAGCATCGTATATCCATTTTTATTTTCCTTCTGACCCGATTGCCGTGGCGCGACTATTTTTGCCATGAGTTATCGCTTTTCCGACAGCGATCGAGATGCCGTCTATCGCGTGATCGCCGAACGGCGCGACATGCGCCACTTTTTACCCGGCTCGACGGTTGACGCAACGGTGCTGCAACGCATCCTGTCTGCTGCGCATCAGGCGCCATCGGTCGGTCTGATGCAGCCGTGGCGATTCATCCGTATCAGCGATGCTGCATTGCGTAGCCGGATCCATGCGCTGGTGGAGACCGAGCGCCAGTTGACCGCACAGGCGTTGGGCTGCCGCGATGCACAATTCATGCGACTGAAAGTGGAAGGGGTGATGGATTGCGCTGAACTGTGGGTCGCGGCGCTGATGGATCATCGCGAACCTCACCTTTTCGGCCGTCGAACGTTGCCGGAAATGGATCTGGCCTCGGTCGCCTGTGCGATCCAGAATCTGTGGCTGGCAGCGCGCGCCGAGGGGCTGGGAATGGGCTGGGTGTCGCTATTCGACCCACAAGCGTTAGCAACGCTGCTGGATATTCCGGCAGGCGGCAAACCCGTCGCGATCCTGTGCCTGGGTCAGGTCGATGAATTCTACGCCGCACCGATGTTGCAACTGGAAGGCTGGCGTACGCCGCAGCCGCTTGGCGAGATGCTGTTTGAGAATAGCTGGGAACATGCTGCAACTATTGAATAGTCTGCCGCTGATGCTGGCAGCAGCGGTATTGCTCGACCGTCTGCTGGGCGAGCCTGTGCGATTTCATCCGCTGGCAGGAGCGGGATTTCTGGCCAAAGGAATCGAAAAGCTCTGCTATCGCGCAAACTATCTGAGCGGTGTGCTGTCTGTTTGTATCATTCTGATTCCATTTGTTTTATTGGCCTATCTGCTCCGCAGCTTTTTCGGTGTGCTGTTTTCGGTAGTGGTGCTGTATTTCGCGATTGCGCCGCGCAGTCTTGCCGAACATGCGGGACGCGTGGCGGCGGCTTTTTCAGAGAACGATTTACTGGCGGCCAGAGCCGCAGTGGGCATGATGGTCAGCCGCGACACCAGTCAACTGGATGAGGAAGGGGTGGCGCGCGCCACCGTGGAGTCGGTGCTGGAAAACGGCAACGATGCGATTTTCGCCGCGCTGTTCTGGTTCGTGCTGGCAGGTGCGCCGGGCGTTGTGTTGTACCGGCTGAGCAATACGTTGGATGCGATGTGGGGCTATCGCAATCAACGCTACGGTAAATTCGGCTGGGCGGCGGCGCGGCTGGACGATGTGCTCAATTACATACCGGCACGCCTGACTGCGCTGAGCTACACGCTGCTGGGAGATACACGCAGTGCGTGGCATTGCTGGCGGCAACAGGCCCCTGCGTGGGACAGCCCGAATGCAGGCCCTGTGATGGCGGCCGGTGCCGGCGCGTTGCAGGTGAAGCTGGGCGGTGCTGCGATCTATCACGGCCAGCAGGAACTGCGGCCGCAGTTGGGTTGCGGCCAGCCTGTTAATCGCGCCGATATTCTACGCGCGGTGCGGCTGGTGCAACACACTCTCTGGCTCTGGCTGATCGTCATCTGTCTGGCTGCACTGTTGATCGAAGGATTTAAACATGGCGCTTGAGCACGGCGGACGCGTGCGCGCAGCTTCGATACGTTATGGCATCCCGGAAAATCGCTGGCTGGATTTATCCACCGGCATCAACCCGGCAGGCTGGCCGGTGCTCTCCATCCCTGCTGAAATCTGGCAAGGTCTGCCGCAGGACGATGACGGCCTGATCGATGCGGCGCTCAGTTTTTATGGTGTGACGCAGCTGCTCCCCGTCGCGGGTTCGCAGGCGGCCATTCAGGCCTTGCCAGGACTGCGCGCACCGGACAGCTGCGCGATGGCAACGACGGCTTATGCGGAACATGAATACGCATGGCGGAAGTGCGGGCACGATGTCGGCCTTGTTTGTGGCGAAGAAATATTGCAAAGCGAAAGTCGGGTGGTGGTCATCATTAATCCGAACAATCCGACCGGCAGGTTGTACAGCGCAGCACAACTGCTGGCGCTGCATGAACGGCTGGCTGCACGGGGCGGACTGCTGGTTGTGGACGAAGCCTTCATGGATGCCACTCCCGAACACAGCCTGGCTCAATTCTGTCCGCGCGAGGGGCTGATCGTACTGCGCTCACTGGGCAAGTTTTTTGGTCTGGCCGGCGCCAGGGTCGGCTTCGTACTGGCGCAAGACAGTATTTTGCAGTCGTTAGCCGAGATGCTGGGCCCGTGGCCGCTTGCCGCCCCTTCGCGTTATGTGGCGACACTCGCCCTTCGCGATACAGGCTGGCAGGTGTCCACTCGTCAGTATTTGCATGCTGCGGCGCATCGTCTGTCCGCTATGCTGATCTCGCACAGCTTGCCGCCTGCGGGTGGCAACTGCCTGTTTCAATGGGTGTGCCGCGAGGATGCTGCCGGTCTTCATGGCCAGCTTGCACAACAGGGCATTTTGACGCGCCTGTTCGATCAGCCCGCCAGTCTGCGTTTCGGTTTGCCGCGCAGCGAGGAGCAGTGGGATCGGCTCGATGCCGCATTGGCGAATGTCTCGCGCAGCGAGTCCTTTCCCTCCTCGCACGTTGGTGGGATAACCAGCGACTTGCCCGCTTGCGGGCTTAGTCGATTGGCTAGTGGCTTTATCAGAGGGATCGGGCGATGAACACGATAACCGTGATGGTGCAGGGCACGACCTCGGATGCCGGCAAGAGCACGCTGGTCGCAGCCCTGTGCCGCTATCTGGTGCGCCAGGGTGTATCGGTTGTGCCGTTTAAGCCGCAGAACATGGCACTGAACAGCGCGGTCACAAATGATGGCGGCGAGATCGGACGTGCGCAGGCAGTGCAGGCGCAAGCCGCAAGGCTGGCAACGCACACCGACATGAATCCGGTCTTGCTCAAACCGAACAGCGACACCGGCGCACAGGTCATCATTCACGGGCGGGCTGTCGCTAACATGGAGGCGCTGGAATATCACGCCTACAAAAATATCGCACGTGCGGCAGTGCTGGAATCGCATCAGCGGCTGAGCGAACAATATCCGGTGATCGTCGTGGAAGGGGCGGGCAGTCCTGCCGAAATCAATTTGCGCGAGGGCGATATCGCCAACATGGGTTTTGCCGAGGCGGTGGATTGCCAGGTAATTTTGATCGCCGACATCGACAAAGGCGGCGTGTTCGCACATCTGGTCGGAACGCTGGCACTGCTCAGTGAGAGCGAGCAGGCGCGGGTAGCAGGTTTCGTGATCAACCGTTTTCGCGGCGATATCAAGTTGCTGCAACCCGGGCTCGACTGGCTTGAGCTGCGCACCGGCAAACCTGTGATCGGCGTGCTGCCTTTTTTACATGGGCTGCATTTGGAGGCGGAGGACGCGCTCCCCTCACCCGTTTACGGGGGAGGGGTGGGAGGAGAGGGGCTTTTGCGCGTGATCGTTCCCGTGTTGCCGCATATCAGCAATCACACCGATTTCGACCCGCTGCGCCTGCACCCGCAGATTGAGTTCAGTTATGTTCAGATGGGCGAGGCTATCCCGCCCGCTGACTTGATCATTCTGCCGGGCAGCAAGTCGGTGTGCCGTGATCTGGAAAGTTTGCGCAGCGCCGGCTGGGAAGCGGCTATTCAGCGCCATCTGCGCTACGGCGGAAAACTGATCGGTATCTGCGGCGGCCTGCAGATGCTTGGCCTTGCTGTCCACGATCCGCTGGGTATAGAAGGTGAGTCCGGCAGCAGTGTCGGGCTGGGTTTACTTGAATTGAGCACCACACTGGGCAGCGAGAAACAACTGCGCAATGTGAGCGGCACGCTGAGTCTGGAAGCCGCACCCGTTGCGGGCTACGAGATCCATGCGGGTGTATCAACCGGCGCGGCACTGAATAACCCGGCGCTGCAACTCGAACACGATGGCGTTGCATTCCCCGATGGCGCGATAAGCCTCGACGGACAGATTCTCGCGACCTACTTGCACGGCCTGTTTGAATCAACGCCTGCTGCCGATGCACTGCTGCGCTGGGCCGGGCTGTGCTGTGTGGTGACGCCGGATTATCAGGCGCGCCGCGAGGCTGATATCGAGCGGCTGGCCGATGCAGTACAAAGCCATCTGGATAAGGCGACATTGCAAAAATTGTTTGGTTTGGGGGAGAGCAATGCGTGAACTGATTTTGGGCGGCGTGCGCTCCGGCAAGAGTTCTCTGGCGGAACAGCATGCGCAGGATTCCGGGCTTGCGGTGGTGTATGTCGCGACCGCCCAGGTGCGCGACGAGGAAATGCGGCAACGCATCTTGCACCATCAGGCGCGCCGGCCTGCCAGCTGGCAGCTGATCGAGGCGGGATGCGATCTGGCTGCGGTGCTGCAGCGCGAGGCGGCTATCGGGCGCTGTGTGCTGGTAGACTGTCTGACGCTGTGGCTGACGCAACTGCTGTGCGATACCGATGAGGCACGGTTGCAACTGGAAGTGTCCCAATTGCTGCGGGTGCTGCCAGATTTGCCCGGACAGATCATTCTGGTCAGCAACGAGACTAATATGGGCGTCACGCCGATGGGAGAACTGTCACGGCGCTATTGCGACGAAGCAGGAAGGCTGCATCAGCAGTTAGGCCAACTTTGCGAGCGGGTGATTTTAACGGTGGCAGGACTGCCGCTGGTGGTGAAAGGCAGCTAGTAGCTTGTAGCGAGTAAGGATCGTTAATTCAGGGGTGGATATGGAAATAAATACTTTGGTTGAGCCTTGTGCAACATTGAATGAAACAACACGTGAATTGGCGCTGGCGCGGCAAGGGCAGCTCACCAAGCCGCCCGGATCGCTGGGAGAACTTGAATTAATCGCGTTGCACCTGGCCGCGATGCAAGGCGCCGAACAGCCGCAACTTGCGCGTGTGCAGATCTGTATCTTCGCCGCCGATCACGGCATCGCTGACGAGGGTGTATCGGCTTTCCCGCAGGCGGTGACCGGTGAGATGGTCAAGAATTTCGCGCAAGGCGGCGCTGCGATCAGTGTGCTGGCAAAGACGCTTGCCGCCCAGCTGGAAGTGGTGAATCTGGGTACGGTCAACGACCCTGGAGAATGGCCTGGCGTATTGCGCACGGTGATCGCACCAATGACTGCAAATTTCGCGATCGAACCTGCGATGACAAGGTCCCAACTGGCCGCTGCAGTTCAGGCAGGACGCGACAGCGTACTGCGTGCAAAAGAAGCCGATGTGCAGTTGTTTATCGGCGGTGAAATGGGTATCGCCAATACTACATCGGCATCGGCTCTTGCCTGCGCCCTGCTGCAGGAATCGCCGCAATTACTGGCAGGTCCCGGCACCGGGCTGGACAGTCACGGTGTGGAACACAAGGCTCTTGTGATCGGTCGCGCACTGGCGCTGCATGGCTTACTTCCCTCGCCATCGGGGGACGCGATCGACGGGGATGGCGCCCTGGAAATCCTGCGTTGTGTAGGCGGATTTGAAATTGCAGCATTGACAGGCGCTTACGTGACCGCAGCACAGCAGGGAATTCCCGTGCTGGTGGATGGCTTTATCACCACGGTCGCAGCCCTGCTCGCCGTACGCATCAATCCCGGCGTTCGCGACTGGCTGTTGTTCGCTCATACGTCTGCCGAACCGGGACACCAGCGCGTGCTGACTGAACTGGACGCACGACCTCTGTTGCAACTGGGTATGCGGCTGGGTGAAGGCAGTGGTGCGGCGGTTGCCGTGCCGTTGCTGCGACTGGCCTGCGCGCTGCATAACGGCATGGCGACGTTTGAGGGTGCTGGGGTGTCGGAGAAGATTTAGCCTGTCGTCATTCCGGCTCACGACTTATCCATTCGGGGGTTGGTTGCGGCGGCGGGAATCTAGCTGGATTAAAAAACGGGCTGTTCATCGAGTTTTGAGTGAACCACTTCAAACTTATAACCGTACCGCTCCGAAACTGAGTTTACCAAGCCTGAAAGCCAGCCTGGTGCACTAGGGGCAACGTATATCTTTTCAATTAGCAGCTCGACATTGACCCTGATTTTGACTCCATGAGCTATGGTTTCTTGACTGATATTGATGCCATCTTTGCTTGTTGGAAATTTTGTTAATAGCGCTCTTACCTCTCGCTCGTGTTCAAAGCTCTTACGTTTGTGGGCAAATGGTGAAAGGAAATTGTTTGTAGTGTCTATCCATTCTTTCTCATAGTCGATGTATTTCACAACGCCAAGATGAATTGTTTCGTCATCAATAATGGATTCACGCAGCTTTCGATATGTGGATTGAATGGCTATACCCTCATTGCTTTTCAAGTACAGCTTCCACATCGCAGCAGACTCGTGCTCATTCATGTGCCAGCAGTTGATGGCATGGAACTTCGGAAAGTTTTGGTTCATCGATTTCATTGAGGCTATATACGCTTCCTGAGTCTCTTGCGTGATATCCGGAAAAGGAAGGTGGAGTGCGTCTATATTTATTTTTGGCCAAGAGCCCTCGAATGGATCGTCGAACTTATCGGCTCTCGTGAAATAAAGACACCGAGATTCGATGAGAGACACAAACTTAGTGAAGTCCATATACCGCCATACACGAACATCTTCTCTATCGGGTTGTACAAAGATCGGATTTGCTTCGTACATGTGTTCGAACCCTTATCGCTAAGTTGACGCAGCATAAAGAACGCAACTAGCCGCCGAGCTGCCCTCGGCGAAGTTGACTTGGCAATGTCAGTAATGGAACCGCAACTGAGCGATCAGCAGCGCATCATCCTCGATGCGATACACCATGCGGTGTTCGTCGGTTATCCGGCGTGACCAGTATCCCGAAAGCGCGTGCTTCAATGCTTCTGGCTTGCCCACACCCGTGAAAGGCTCGCGCTGTGTCTCGCGTATCAGCTTGTTGATCCGCTCTGTCATGCGCTTATCCTGCTTCTGCCAGTACAGGTAGTCGTCCCAAGCCTCGTCGGCAAAGATCAGTTTCACTCGATTAGTTCCCGTTCAACGCCTTTGCCGCCGTTCAGTTGCGCTGCAGCAGAGAGCAGGCGACGGGCGTTGGCAGGCGTGCGCAACAGGTAGGCTGTTTCTTCAAGCGCCTTATAGTCTTCGAGCGAGAGCATTACCACGGACTGTTCCTTGTTGCGGGTGATGATCAGGGCTTCGTGGTCGTTGCAGACGCGATCCATCGTGCTGGCGAGGTTCGCGCGGACGGCGGTATAGGTAATTGCATCCATGGCAGGACTTTCTGATATGTACGCGTTACTGTACGGCGTCGCTTGTGAATTGTCCAGTGTTTCTATGGAACGGCGACATCCGGGCTATTCCCGGCCAATCCTCACGGTGATTACCGCGCCGTAATCGATCTGCCATTTCAGCGTATCGGTCAGTGGTACGCCGGCTATCTGCGCCAGTATCGCCCGGATGCTGCCGCCGTGCGCGACCAGCGCGATGTTGTGCTGTGGAAGTTGAGTTACATCTCGCAAGAAGGACTGCACGCGCTTCATTACATGATGTGCCGATTCACCGTCCGTCGGGGCGTAGCTCATGACGTCACTGGCCCATGCATCTATTTAATGGCGAGCAATGTTGTCCCACGCACACCCTTCCCAGGCACCGAAGTTCTTTTCCATCAGGCGCGCATCGGTTTGCAATCCGCATTGCAGCTCTTGCGCAAGATATACGGCCAGTTTGCGGGTGCGCAGCAGCGGCGAGGTGATGATCAGATCAAGGGGGGGCAACCAGTTCAGGACATGGTTTGCTTCTTCCGCAAAGCTGTCGGCCAGATCAATGTCGAGCTGTCCGTAACAGAGGCCGGGTGCGATGTCGGGCCGGGTGTGGCGGATCAAATACAGCACGCCTGTCATAGCGTAGCCAGCAAGCCCAGGTAGAACGCAAGTTCAGTGAGTTGCTGCACTGCGCCCAGGCAGTCGCCGGTGTAGCCGCCGAGGCGTTTTTGCAGTCGCCATGCGAGGTAGGCGCGCATCAGCAATGCGGCTGTGACGGCCGCGAACAGGTTAAAGGCGTGTGCGCCTGCGGCATAAAGCAGGATCATGGGGATGATGCCGGTGAGCAGCGCGATGATGAAGCTGGCAGGGCTGATCTGTTGTGCGGCGGGTTTGGCGCGCGCGCTGTCATCGTCGCGTATGTAGCTCTGCGTCAGCATCAGGCTTGCTGCCATCAGGCGGCTGAAGCTGTGAGCTGCGATCAGTGCGCAGGATGCGAAGAGCAGCGAGTGCGAGCCGCAAAGGGCTGTCAACGCCTGGTATTTCAACAGCAGTACCAGTATCAGCGAGATGGCGCCGTAAGCGCCGACCCGCGAATCCTTCATGATCGCCAGCGCCTTGTCGCGTGTAAAACCCCCGCCCAGTCCGTCGGCAAAGTCGGAGAGGCCGTCTTCGTGGAATGCGCCGGTGATCAGAATGCCGGCCACCATCGAAAGCCCGACAGCCAGTTCTAGCGGCAACACAAGTGCAGCCGTCATCAGCACAACGGAGCAGAGCAGGCCGACGACAATCCCTGTCAGCGGAAAATAGCGCGCCGCCTGATTGAGTTGCTGCGGGCCGTGACCGACCCACGCGGGCACCGGGATGCGCGTGAAAAATTGTACGGCGGTGAGGAAGAGACGCAGTTCTCGCAACATGATGGACAGGGTAAATGAAAGCGCTGCCAGACTAGCAGTGCTGAACTGTGCTGTCCAGTCGCTGCAGTAACCAGCCTGTACGTGGGTGCCGGACGCGGCGCTTTTCTGATAACGGGCGTGGGGAAGTGCGGCGCATTGATGATAAAATCCGCCACACTTGCACCGATTACGGTGCAGGCATGCCCGTTTCCCCCCTCCCAACCTTCCCCCGCAAGCGAGGGAAGGGGCAAACGATTCGCTATGCGAATTTTACGTTGACGTGCGCACTATGAATTTATCCAGTACACAGCTCTATTTACGCCTCCTGAAATACGTCAAACCTTACTGGCGCACCTTTGCGATTTCACTGCTCGGCATGATGGTTGTCGCATCCACCGAGCCGTTGGTGCCCGCGCTGATGAAGCCGATGCTGGACGGCACCTTTGTCCACAAGGATCAGGCGATGATGCGCATCGTGCCGGCGGTCATCATCCTGATTTTTCTGATACGCGGCATCGCCACGTTTGTCGGGACTTTTGCGATCAACTGGGTCGGCAACAAGCTGGTGATGGATCTGCGTGAGGAGATGTTCGCAAAGCTGTTGCGCCTGCCGACCGGTTTTTACGACGAACACGCCACAGGTTCCTTGCTCTCCAAACTGACTTACGACGTGACGCAGGTCACCAATGCCGCGACGGTGGTGGTGACGATTTCGGTACGCGATTCCATCGTTATGGCAGGCCTGCTGGGCTGGCTGTTTTACCTTAACTGGAAGCTGACGCTGCTCACGTTGTTGATGGCGCCGGTCATCGCCGTGATTATCAGCACGATCAGTAAACGTATGCGCCTGTCCAGTCGCGATTCCCAGCAGTCTATGGGTGACATGACACAGGTGATCGAAGAGAGCGTGTCGGCGCATAAGGTGGTCAAACTGTTCGGCGGACAGCAATATGAGCGCAAGCGTTTTCATGAGCAGGCCAACTGGGTGCGCCGCCATGCGATGAAGCAGGCATCCGCCGCTGCCGCCAACGTGCCCGTCGTGCAGATGGTTGCGGCAGTCGCCCTGGCCGTGGTGGTCTATCTGGCCACGTTGCAATCGAACGCCGATGAAGTCACAGTGGGCGGGTTTGTCTCGTTCATCATGGCGATGTTGATGCTGACTGCGCCGCTCAAGCGCCTGACCGGCGTGAGCGAATATCTGCAGCGGGGGCTGGCGGCGGCGGAGAGCGTGTTCGCCTTGCTCGATACAATGGGTGAGCAGGACGAAGGGAGAGTCGAAACAGGGCGTGTACGCGGTGAACTGCATTTCGACAATGTCCAGTTTACCTATACGCCTGATGCACGCCCGGTGCTGAAGAATATCCAACTGGATATTCGCGCCGGAGAAAACGTCGCCTTCGTCGGTGCATCCGGCAGCGGAAAGACCACGCTGGCGAATCTGGTGCCGCGTTTTTATACGGCGACGGGCGGACAAATCCGCCTGGATGGACATAATCTGACGGATCTGACACTCGCCAGTTTGCGTGCCAACATCGCGCTGGTCAGCCAGGAGGTGGTTCTGTTTAATGACACGCTGTCGGCTAACATCGCCTACGGGCAGATGCGTGTGGTCGGTGAAGAGGAAATAATCGCAGCCGCAACCGCAGCACACGCGATGGAATTCATTCGTGAATGGCCGGAGGGACTGAACACGCTGGTGGGCGAACGCGGCGTAAAACTGTCCGGCGGCCAGCGCCAGCGCATTGCGATTGCCCGCGCGATACTCAAGGATGCGCCGGTGTTAATCCTCGATGAAGCGACTTCCGCGCTGGATTCCGAATCTGAGCGCCACGTTCAGGCAGCGCTGGAAACCTTGATGCAGGGGCGCACCACGCTGGTCATCGCGCATCGCTTGTCGACGGTCGAAAAAGCCGACCGGATTGTCGTGCTGCAAAAAGGTGAAATTGCCGAGATCGGCACGCATGCCGAATTGCTGGCGAAAAACGGTGTATATGCACAGCTGCACCGTATTCAGTTCGCGGTGACAGGGAACACAATTCCACAAGCTGTATAAGGTTGACTCAACGGGTCGAATGGCCTAAATTGCATCACCCAATATAACCAACCCTCAGGAGATAAACATGGCAGTTCTCGTAGGCAATGCAGCACCTGACTTTACCGCTGCTGCAGTAATGGGCAACAACGAAATCAATGAATCGTTTAACCTGAAGAGCTACATCGCGGGTAAAGCTGCGGTTGTTTTCTTCTATCCTCTTGATTTTACATTTGTTTGTCCTTCCGAACTGATCGCATTCGATCACCGTCTGACTGATTTCAGGAACCGTGGCGTGGAAGTGATCGGCGTGTCGATCGACTCGCAATTCACCCATCTGGCCTGGAAAAATACGCCTGTCAACAAGGGCGGTATCGGCCAGGTCGGTTATCCGCTGGTCGCCGACATCAAGCACGAAATCTGCAAGGCTTACGATGTGGAAGCCGCAGGCGGCGTGGCTTATCGCGGTTCGTTCCTGATCGACAAGGCAGGCGTGGTGCGCCATCAGGTGGTCAATGATCTGCCGCTGGGTCGCGACATCGACGAAATGCTGCGCATGGTAGACGCGCTGCAATTCCACGAAGAGCACGGCGAAGTTTGCCCGGCTGGCTGGAACAAGGGCAAGGCCGGCATGAATGCGTCGACCGCCGGCGTTGCACAATACCTGGCCGAGCACGCTCAGGAGCTGTAAACAGAAATGACCTCGTTAAGTCGAGGGATTGAAAAAGGCCATCCGCAGGATGGCCTTTTTCGTTAAAATTCGTTCGTTTTCCCATTTTCAATTTTCAATTTTCAATTTTTTATTATCAAACATGTTGATCGGCTTCGTCGTCATCTATTTGCTGTTTTCCATCGGCATCGGCGTGTATGCCTCGACAAAGGTACACAACGCCCGAGATTTTGTCGTGGCCGGGCGAAATCTGCCCCTGCCTGTCGTGACCGCCACCGTTTTTGCGACCTGGTTCGGCGCGGAAACGGTGCTGGGTATTTCCGCTACCTTTGTCAAAGAAGGCTTGAGCGGTGTGGTCGCCGATCCGTTCGGTGCGAGCCTGTGCCTGATCATCGCCGGTTTGTTTTTCGCAGGGCGTCTGTACCGGATGAATTTGCTCACCATCGGCGACTATTACCGGGTGCGCTACAGCCGGACGGTGGAACTGATCATGACCATCTGCATCATGATTTCGTATCTCGGCTGGGTGTCGGCGCAGGTGACCGCATTGGGCCTGGTGTTCAATCTGGTCAGCGGCGGCTATATCGCGCAGTCTTCCGGCATGATGATCGGCACGGCTATCGTGCTGGGCTACACGATGTTCGGCGGGATGTGGTCGGTGGCTTTTCTGGATTTCGTGCAGATGACGGTCATCAAGTCGGCCATGTTGTTGATCTCAGTGCTGGTGGGCAATGAGGCGGGCGGGGTGGGTCATGTCATCAGTCATGCGCATGATTCGGGCCGCCTCCAACTCTTCCCGCACGGTGGCTATGAAGTCTGGATTCCATTCCTTGGGGCCGCGCTGACGATGATGCTGGGCTCCATCCCGCAACAGGACGTGTTCCAGCGCATGACGTCGGCCAAAGATGAGAAGACGGCGGTGCGCGGCTCGGTGCTGGGCGGAGTGCTGTATTTCGGCTTCGCCTTTGTGCCGATGTTTCTGGCCTATGCGGCGACGCTGATCGACCCTGACGTGTTCGGTAAATTGATCGAAACTGACTCGCAGATGGTATTGCCCAGCTTGATCTTGCAGCACACGCCGCTGATCGCGCAGGTGTTCTTTTTTGGTGCCTTATTGTCGGCCATCATGAGCACGGCGTCCGCCACCTTGCTGGCGCCCTCGGTGATGTTCACCGAGAACATTCTCAAGCACTTCGCGTTGCAGCACATGAGCGACAGACAGATGCTGCGTACGATGCGCATCATCGTCGTGACGTTCGGTTGCATCGTACTGGCGTTCGCGCTGAACTCGAATGCAAGCATCTTCAAGATGGTGGAAAATGCCTACAAGATTACGCTGGTCGGCGCGTTTGTGCCGCTGGCGTTCGGCCTTTACTGGAAACGCGCCAATAATCAGGGTGCGCTGTTCTCCATCGCACTGGGCCTGATTTCCTGGTTGCTGATGGAGAACTTCTATACCGGCGCGATCTGGCCGCCGCAACTTGCAGGCTTGCTGTTGAGCGTGGCGGGCATGCTGGCAGGCTCTTTATTGCCTGACCTGAGGCGTCGGCATCATACAGCCCATGCTAAAGCCTGATTTCTGTCATCATACTGTCATAAATTCTTCATACTCTGGCAGCTTCAATTGAAGGAGTGATGATGAGCGCTAAGATTCTGATTGTGGAAGACGAACCAGCGATCCAGGAATTGCTGGTTTTTAATGTCACGCAGGCCGGGTTTGTGGCCTTGCGCGCAGGGGATGCGGAAGAGGCATGGCAACAGATACGCGATCATGCGCCGGATCTGATTTTGCTGGACTGGATGTTGCCCTCCACCAGCGGCGTGGTTCTTGCAAAACAGCTGCGTTCTGAAGCGCAAACCCGCGACATTCCCATCATCATGCTAACCGCGCGTGGCGATGAGCGAGACAAGGTGCTGGGACTGGAGTCGGGTGCGGACGATTACATCACCAAGCCGTTTTCGCCGCGCGAGTTGATGGCGCGGATACGCGCGGTGATGCGACGCCATATTCCTACCTTGTCGGATGAAAAAGTGGCTGCAGGTGGTCTTGAATTATCTCCGACTTCGCATCGGGTGACGGCGCAGGGTGTGTCTGTCGAACTGGGTCCGACGGAGTTTCGTCTGTTGCATTTTTTCATGACGCATGCGGAGCGCGTGTATAGTCGCACGCAATTACTCGACCAGGTGTGGGGTACGCAAGTGTTTGTCGAAGAGCGTACGGTGGATGTACATATCCGCCGGCTGCGCGCATCGCTGGAAGCCACAGGGCTGGACAGTCTGATTCAGACCGTGCGCGGCAGCGGTTATCGTTTTTCAACTAATTATAAGTAGTTGATTTTAAGTTATTTTTAGTCTTGCTTCTGAGACGTGATTATTTTTATAGAGAGTGAATGCTTTGCAGGAATTCTGGTTGCGTTTGAGTTTGCCGGTCGTTTTCAGCGCACTGGCAGCGTTGCTGATATGGGCCATTTTTTCGGCTGTTGCGGCCTTGTCATTTATGACGCTGATGTTGCTGCTGGTGATCATTTATCGCGGGCGCCAGGTATACAAACTGGTGCGATGGCTCAATGACGCGCGGATGGACAACATCCCTGAAGCCGGTGGGATTTGGGATGACGTGTTTTCGCGACTCTACAAGATGGTTAAGCGACATAAACAGACCAAGGAGAAGCTGGCCACCGAGCTGCTGAATATCGAGCAAGCCACCGCTGCGCTGCCTGAAGGGGTGGCGAGTCTGAATGAAGCGAACCGGATCGAGTGGTGCAATCCGCTCGCCGAACATCACTTCGGTCTGAATGCACAGCGCGACATCCTGCAGGACATCACGTATCTGGTGCGACAGCCGGAATTCATTGAATATATGCAGGCAGGAGATTACAGCGAGCCACTGGTTATGATCGCGGCCCGCCACGATGACATGGTATTGTCGATCAACCTGATTTCTTATGGCGGAAACAAGCGTTTGCTGATCAGTCGGGATATCACACAGCTGGAGCGCATTGAAACGATGCGACGTGACTTTGTCGCGAACGTCTCGCATGAGTTGCGTACGCCCCTGACGGTGGTGAATGGCTTTGTCGAAAATTTGCAGGATATGCACGATCTGTCCCATGACAAGATACAGCGCGCCTTGCATCTGATGGCCGAGCAGACGCGCCGTATGGATCATCTGGTCTCCGATTTGCTGACCTTGTCACGGCTTGAGAGCGATCAGAGTCCGCTGCGTACTGAGGTGGTCGATATACAGACACTGCTGGGCGAGGTTTACCATGAAGGAGAGATGTTGAGCGGGGGACGGCATCAGCACAGTCTGGAAATGAAAGGCCCCGAAAAAATGTCAGGCAATCGCGAGGAGCTGCGCAGCGCATTCAGCAATCTGGTCAGCAATGCAGTGCGCTACACGCCGGATGGCGGCACGATCAAGCTGCGCTGGTTCGTGCGTGCAGGCCAGCCGGTATTTTCGGTGCAAGATAGCGGCATCGGCATCGAAGCGCAGCATATCCCGCGTCTGACCGAACGCTTCTATCGGGTGGATCGCAGCCGTTCGCGCGAAACCGGCGGTACTGGATTGGGTTTGGCTATCGTCAAGCACATTGCGCTACGCCATCAGGCACGCCTGGAAGTTGCCAGCGAGGAAGGGTTCGGCAGCACTTTCGCGCTGGTGTTTCCGGAAAAACGAGTAGCATAAAAACCGCTGTTCAGTTTCCGGTGAACTGCAAACCGTGAACTTGCCTTATATCGCTGTGAAGCTGACTCGCTGAAAATCCAGCCCGTGTTCCACGCTGAAGCCCAGTCGCACAACGACGATCTCACCATTTTGATGCAACACCTCGATCACGCGTCCGGCCTCAAACCAGCCGGACGGAATAACCAGGCTGGCGGGAGTCCTGATATCAGGCATTGCAGGTAGCAGAAAGGCCGGTGCCGGCAGCTTGGATGCCTTGCTGGCGCTGATGCGTACAGCCTCAGGCTGGCCGGGCAGATACCTGACGCCAATTTGCAGCCTGCCGTTTAACATGACCTTCACCCAGACCGTAGCGCCCAGTACGCAAGACGGAGTCTTGTCGCGGTGCAGCGCAAGCAACTGTTCACACCGGATGCGTCCGCCATTTAGATCGTCACGAACCAATCCTGCTCCCATGATGCTTTCATTGATGATCAGCCAGCCTTCCGTCTGCTGTGTATGCTCTGTGCTGTCACTCGGTGGTAAGGGCTGGCCTGTGAGTTGAGCATAAATTCCGGCCGGGCTGAAGCTTATTGCGGTATGCAGGCTTGCCTGCCGGCGTTCACATGAACGTTGGTTCTCGCACCAGCGTTTATGCAAAACAGTAAGAAATTCAAGGCATGTCTGGCTGTCTTGTTGATCTCCCAGTCCCACTTGCAGGGGCGTCTGGCCCTGCTGTAACAGGATGGTTTTAACTCTCAGCAGCTTACTCAATGGCACCATCGCAAGATAACGCAGGGCATCGTTTTGCGGCAATCCTGCAACGCGTTGCAAGCCTTGTGTGCCGGATAAGTCGACTGCCAGCGGCAGTGCGTCATTTTTGCTGAGGCTGCAATTGCCCGCTACCGATATCGACGCGCTCCATGCCGACAGCCAGCGATCCATTAGCTGCACTTGCCAGTGAGTCATTTGAACCGGGTTGGCATAACAGGCAAGCAGCGTTTTGACATAGCTGCCGAGGCAGGAGGTTGGCGGGTTCCCTGGCAGGTCGGCTACCGCAGTTTGATGGATGTCTTGTTGCTCGGTAAAAGCATACAGTTCGTGCAGTTGACGCCACAACTTTGGGCTGAATTCATAGCCTGCGCGCAAGTGCTCAAAAATTTGCATGCCGCTGTAGAACAGGCAGCGCTGACACAGCAGCGCGCCGTGTGGGACAAGCGATTTATCACCCGAGATATAGTCCTGTAAGCCGCGCTGATAGCCCGTCGCCATTGCCTGCCAGAGTTGTATGACGCGCAGAAATGCCACCAGCTCGCTTTCATTCAACGGCAACGGTTTGGCGGTCAGTTTTTTGACCAGCTCATCCTGCACATAGCCTGCGGCATCTCTTAATAATTCGAGTGTATTCAGGCGTTCCAGCCCGCGCATCGGGTAGCGGTTAAATTCGTTGATCTGGGTGAGCAACTTGCTGTGTGCCTGTTGCAAATTAGTCAGCTGCAGCTGACTCAACCATTGCGCGCAGCCGACCGCATCCTTGAATATCGGATTCGCACGGTCGTCAGTCGGTTCAAGTGGCAGCGTCAGCATAGAGGTAAGTTCGCGGTGTACAGTTTACAGTTCTCGGTTGGCAGTTTCGGTAAGCCAGCCGTAAGCTACGAACTGTAAACCGTAAACTTATAATAGAACACGTTCGATGCCTCCATTGTTTCCCTTGGCAACAAAGTCTGGTAGCCAATTTTGGCTTCGGCCGCATGCGCCGAAATTGTCGTTTAAAGTTCGCTTACAGCAGAACACGTTCGATGCCCCCGTTGTTTGCCTTGGCAACAAAGTCTGGTAGCCAATTTTCACCCAGCAGGTGTTTGGCCATTTCCACGACGATGTAATCGGAGGTCGTACCGCTGTCGTCGTTGTAACGGCTCAGGCCTTGCTGGCAGGCGGGGCAGGAGGTGAGGATCTTGATTTCACCGGCAAAGCCGTCTGCGCGCAGTGCGTCG
>JBBRBS010000018.1:0-25062 GCA_038205615.1 Burkholderiales bacterium
CATTACCGGCGTGGCTGAAATCAACTCGCAGGGGGGCTATGTCAAACAGTATCAGGCGCAGGTGAATCCCGATCGCATGCGTCACTACAAGGTCACGCTGCAGGATGTCTATCAGGCGCTGGCCCGCAACAATGCCAACGCAGGCGGCGGCGTGCTGCCGCATTATGCCGAGCAGTATCTGATACGCGGCATCGGTCTGATCAAGGATCTGGAGGATATACGCAGTATCGTGCTCAAAGAGCAGGACGGCGTGCCGGTACTGGTGCGCGATGTGGCCGAAATCTCGATCGGCCACGAGGTGCGCTATGGCGCGTTGCTGAAAAACGGCGTCACCGAATCGGTGGGCGGCATCGTGATGATGATGCGCGCCGGCAATGCCAAGGAGGTGGTGTCGCGCATCAAGGAGCGCGTTGCACAAATCAACGACAAGGGGATGCTGCCGGACGGCCTGAAGATCGTTCCCTACTATGACCGCAGCGAACTGGTGGATGCCGCGCTTCATACCGTGGTGAAGGTGCTGATCGAGGGCGTTGTGCTGGTGATCATCGTTTTGTTCCTGTTTCTGGGGGATGTGCGCTCATCTTTAGTGGTGGTAGCCTCCCTGGTGCTGACGCCGCTGATTACCTTCATCGTGATGAATCATTACGGTATTTCCGCCAATCTGATGTCGCTGGGGGGGCTTGCGATTGCCACAGGCCTGATTGTGGATGGCTCGGTCGTGGTGGTTGAGAACGCCTTCCAGCGTCTGGCTGAAAACAAGGATCGCGGCCTGAGCCGGGTGCGGGTGGTGCTGGATGCGGCTGTGGAAGTGGGCACGCCGGTCATCTTCGGCGTATCCATCATCATTCTGGTATTTTTGCCGCTGATGACCTTGCAAGGTATGGAGGGCAAGATGTTCGCACCGCTAGCCTTCACGATCGCCATCGCGTTGTTTGTGTCGCTGGTGCTGGCGCTGACCCTGACGCCGGTGCTGTGCTCCTATTTGCTGGTGGGAAAAGACGAGCACGACACGCGTCTGGTTGCGCTGGTCAAAAAACCTTATCTGCGCCTGCTTGCCTGGACGATGGCCAATGGTCGAAAGACCATTCTGGCGGCGTCCATCGTGTTCGCCGTAGCCGTGCTGCTGCTGCCCTTTTTAGGGACGGCCTTCATCCCCGAGATGAAGGAGGGCTCAATCGTGCCCGGCATCAACCGCGTGCCCAATATCTCGCTTGAGGAATCCATCAAGCTGGAAATGGAGGCGATGCGCCTCGTAATGCAGGTACCCGGCGTGAAGTCCGCCGTCTCTGGTGTCGGGCGAGGTGAGAGCCCGGCCGACTCGCAAGGTCAGAACGAGTCAACGCCGATTGTCAGCCTCAAGCCGCGCAGCGAATGGCCGAAAGGATGGAATCAGGACGACATTGCCGCCGCGATTCGCGAGAAGCTGATCACGCTGCCGGGCGTGCAGATCGTCATGGCGCAGCCGATCTCGGACCGGGTGGACGAAATGGTCACCGGGGTGCGCTCGGATGTGGCGATCAAGCTGTTCGGTGACGACATGGATCTTCTCAAACAGAAGGCTGATGTGATTGCTAAGGTCGCCGGAGCCGTCAAAGGTGCGCAGGAGCTGAAGGTTGAGCGGGTAACCGGTCAGCAGTATCTGTCCATCGAGATCGACCGTCAGGCGATCGCGCGTCACGGCATCAACGTCTCGGACATCAACGACGTGATCGAGGCGGCCATCGGGGGGCGTTTGGCGACTGAGATCTTTGAGGGCGAGCGCCGCTTCGGTGCAGTCGTGCGTCTGCCTGAAGCATTCCGGGGAGATGTGGCGACGATCCGCAGTCTGCTGGTCAGCTCACCCAACGGCGCACTGGTTGCGCTGGAAAATTTGGCCAACATCCGCGTCGCGGACGGGCCGGCGCAGATCAGCCGCGAAAAAGGTAAACGCCGCATCGTGATCGGGGTTAATGTGAAAGACCGCGATCTGGGCAGTTTTGTCACCGAGTTGCAACAGGTGGTGGACAGCAAGATCAAGCTGCCGGAGGGCTACTATCTGGAGTGGGGCGGGCAGTTCCAGAATATGGAACGTGCGATGAGCCATCTTAAAATCATCGTGCCAGTGACGGTTGCGGCGATTTTCTTCCTGCTTTTTTTGCTGTTCGGCTCATTGCGATACGCCGCACTGATTATTCTGGTGCTGCCCTTTGCCTCGATCGGCGGGGTGGTGGCGCTGTTTGTGACAGGCGAGTATCTGTCGGTTCCTGCCTCGGTGGGCTTCATTGCGCTGTGGGGGATCGCGGTGTTGAACGGCGTCGTGCTGGTATCCTACATCCGCAGCCTGCGTGAAGAAGGGATGGGTCAGACGGATGCCGTGGTGCAGGGCTGTCGTCAGCGCTTCAGGCCGGTACTGATGACGGCAACGGTGGCGATGCTGGGCTTGATCCCGATGCTGTTTGCCAGCGGGCCGGGTTCCGAGGTGCAGCGGCCGTTGGCGATCGTCGTGATCGGAGGACTGATTACCTCCACTTTGTTGACGCTGGTGGTATTGCCGACCTTGTATAAGTGGTTTGAAGAGAAAACTGTTGAGGCATAGGAGAAAAACATGAAAGAAATAAAAGCAATCGTGCGCCCCTCAAAACTGCATAAAATACGCGACGCCTTCCGTCAGTTGCAGGGCTTCCCCGGTATGAACATCTCGTATGTCGAAGGTTGTAGCGCGCATTCAGGGACTGAGCAGCATGACACGGTAAAGGAAGAACTGACTGACTTTACCAGAAAATTGCGCATCGAAATCGTCGCCCCCGACGAGATGCTCACCGACATCCTGTCCATCATCCAGCGCGTTGCCCATACTGGGCAGACTGGAGACGGCGTGTTGTGGGTCACGGAAGTGCAGGATTTTCACCGGCTATGCACGCTGTCCGCGTGAGCGTAGCATCTGCTGTCTTGCGACAGGTTAACCCGAAAGGAGATGCGCATGAAACCGCTTAAGTCAGAATTTCCCGTCCTCGTTGCGCTCATCGTGCTGGGAGCGGGTTTTGCGCTGGAGCATGCCACCGTGGAGCAGGGCGGGGTGCTGCTGTGGGGCGCGTTGCTGGTGATACTGGCGTCGATCATCGGCGTGGCGTTTCGCATCAGCCACCACGCGGAAGTACTGGCGCTGCGCTTTGGCGAACCTTATGGGACGCTGATACTGACGCTCGCGGCCGTCTCGGTGGAAGTCGTGATTCTGGTCGTATTATTGCAGGGCGCACCGAATCCGACCCTGGCGCGCGATACCGTGTTCGCGGCGTTGATGTTCGATCTCAACGGTATTCTGGGGCTGGCGGCCATCATCGGCGGGCTGAAACACGGCAGCGCCAAATACAACGTAGACTCGGCCAACTCGTTTATCGCCATGCTGCTGACCGCCATCGGTATCGGTATGTTTCTACCGGATTTCGTGCCCGAAGCGAAATGGCAGATTTACTCTGTTTTTTCTATCGGCATCATGGCCATCATGTATCTGGCTTTTCTGCGTTTGCAGACGGTCGAGCACCGCAAGTTCTTCGAGTATTCCTCCGATACTTTGGAGGAGGCGCACGACGAGGCGTTGAGTCCGAACGCGCTGCATGTCGCGGTGATGCTGGGCGCAATCGTACTGGTCGGCTTGTTGTCGGAAGTGTTGTCGGTACTGCTGGATGCAGGACTGTCCGGCAGCCGTTTGCCAAAAGCGATTCCCGCCGTGCTTGTGGCTTTGATCTCCGCCAGTCCCGAGATACTCACTGCTTTAAAGGCCGCGCAGCAGAATCGGATGCAGACCACCGTCAATATTGCGCTCGGCGCATCGCTGGCAACCGTGCTACTGACACTGCCGGTGATCGAGGTCATTGCGTTGGCCTCTGGCGAGCGGATCGATATGGCGCTGACGCCGGTTCAGGGCGGCATGCTGCTGCTCACTTTTCTGACCGTGATGAACAACCTTCACGACGGTGAAACCAATGCCATCGAAGGGATCAGCCATTTCGTGCTGTTCGCCGCGTTCATCGCGCTGGTATTGATCGGGGTGATCTAGCTGCTTCGTGATCAATATCAGCTAGATTTTTGCAGTTATTTCTCTCGGAGCTGCATAAACTGCGGCACTTGCTGCTTAACTGACGGTTTTTCACTTATGTATAAAGGCGGAGATGATCGTATGAACAAATCCATTGATAAACTGGCACGCACTGAGCATTCCCCCGATTGGCACAGCCTGACGGAAGAGGATGTGTTAAAGCTGCTGTCAGCCGATCATGCCGGGCTGTCGCCGAAGGAGGCTGAACTGCGCCTCGTTCATTACGGCCCGAACCGCTTAACGCCACCGAAAAGACGCGGCCCGTTACTGCGTATTTTGCTGCAATTCCACAACGTACTGATCTATGTGTTGCTGGCCGCAGCGGCGGTCACGGCGTTGCTTTCGCACTGGGTAGACTCGGCGGTGATCGTCGGTGTCGTTGTGATCAATGCCGTTATCGGGGTTGTTCAAGAAGGCCGTGCAGAGCAGGCAATGGAGGCGATCCGTCGTATGCTCTCTCCCGAGGCCACTGTGCTGCGCGCAGGCCGTCGCGAAGTGATCGCGGCGGAAGCCTTGGTGCCCGGCGACATTGTGTTGCTGCAATCCGGCGATAAGGTGCCAGCTGACCTTCGCTTGTTGAACGTGAAGAACCTGCGCATCGAAGAGGCGGCGCTGACCGGCGAATCCACTGCGGTCGAAAAAAACATCGCCGTTGTGGATCTGCAAGCCGTGCTGGGCGACCGCTACTGTATGGCCTATTCGGGTACGCTGGTAGTCTACGGGCAAGGAACAGGCGTGGTGGTCAGTACTGCCGAACATACCGAGATCGGTCGGATCAGCGCCATGCTGAGTGAGGTGCAGGCACTGACTACACCGCTGTTGCGGCAGATGGAGGTGTTCGGACGCTGGCTAACCGTCGCCATCCTGACGTTGGCCGCTGTCACCTTTGTATTCGGCTGGCAGGTACATCAATTCAATATCGGCGACATGTTTCTGGCCGCCGTCAGCATGGCGGTGGCAGCTATACCGGAAGGTCTGCCCGCCGTGCTGACCATCACGCTGGCGCTGGGCGTGCAGCGCATGGCAAAACGCCGCGCCATCGTTCGCCGCCTGCCGGCGGTAGAAGCGCTGGGTTCGGTGACGGTAATATGCACCGACAAGACAGGCACGCTGACCAAAAACGAGATGACCGTACAGCAGGTGATCGAGGCTGCACAAGTGTTCGAGGTGAGTGGCGCCGGCTATGCGCCGCATGGCGGTTTTTCCCTCGAGGGTCAGGAGACGAACATTGTCGAGCATGCTGAATCACTCGATTTATTACGCGCCGGACTGCTGTGCAACGATGCCGAACTGAGCGAAAGCGAAGGCGAATGGCGCATTGCCGGCGACCCGACCGAGGGCGCATTGATTCCGCTGGCCTTGAAAGCCGGGATGGATGCCGCATTTGAACACGGCGCATTTCCACGCACTGATCACATTCCGTTCGAATCGGAACATCGTTTCATGGCGACGCTGCACCACGATCATGCAGGACATGGTTTCATCTTTGTGAAGGGCGCGGTAGAACAGGTGCTGGCAATGTGTAACCGGCAGCGCGGTCTGGGCGAAGACAGGCCGCTCGATCTGCCTTACTGGCACGAAAAGATGACGGAGACCGGCGCGCTCGGGCAGCGTGTGCTGGCGCTGGCGATGAAGACGGTGGAAGGTGTACAGCGCGAACTTAATTTCGCCGACATGCAGGGCGGCTATATGCTACTGGGCATGGTCGGTATCAGCGATCCGCCTCGCGAGGAGGCCATCGCTGCGGTGCGCGAATGTCGTGCGGCAGGTATCCGTGTTGTGATGATTACAGGCGATCATGCCGAGACAGCGCGCGCCATCGCAGCACAGCTGGGCATCGGTAATGGTCAGGCGCTCACCGGCAGCGAGCTGGATGCGCTGGACGAGAGCGCATTGCGTCAGGTGGTACGGGATGTGGATGTGTTTGCACGCGCCAGTCCTGAGCACAAGCTGCGCCTGGTTTCGGCATTGCAGGCGAATGGCGAGATCGTCGCGATGACCGGCGATGGCGTGAACGATGCACCGGCTCTGAAGCGTGCCGATATCGGCGTGGCGATGGGCATGAAAGGCACAGAAGTCGCCAAGGAGGCGGCCGAGATGGTGCTGGCCGACGACAACTTCGCTACGATCGCACACGCGGTTGAAGAAGGTCGCACCATCTACGACAACATCAAGAAAGCCATCGTGTTCATCATGCCCACCAATGGCGGTGAAGCCGGCATCGTGCTGATCGCAATTCTGTTCGGTATGGCGTTGCCGATTACGCCGGTGCAGATACTGTGGGTGAATATGGTAACCGCAGTCACGCTTGCGCTGGCGCTGTCATTTGAAAAAGCGGAGCCGGACCTGATGCACCGTGCGCCACGCGCCGCCGATGAAGCGATCCTGACAGGTTTCATGATCTGGCGCATCAGCTTTGTCTCCGTGCTGCTCGCGCTGGGAACGGTGGCCCTGTTTCTGTGGGAGATTGAGCGCGGTTTGAGTATAGAAGCTAGCCGCACGGTCGCCGTCAACGCGCTGGTCATGGGGGAAATGGCGTATTTGTTCAATTGCCGCTATTTGCTCGAGCCCGTACGCACTTGGCGGGATTTCACCGGCAATCCGTACGTGCTGCTGAGTATCGCCATTCTGGCTGTCATTCAGGCGATATTTACCTACCTCCCCTTCATGCAAAGCCTGTTCGGCGTGGTCGCCCTCGATGGGGCAGCATGGATACGTATCATGGGTTTTGGGGTGTTGCTGTTTGTGGCGATCGAGGTGGAGAAGTTGCTGATTCGGCGAATCCGAAGAAAGTAGCTGTGTTGTTTGCTGCATGTCCGTGGCGTGCGGTAAAATCAGCCTGAATTTATTTGATTCAACTCCCCGGCTTGGCATTCCGATGTGAGTCTCTGATCACCGCTATTCTTCAATGCGTTGTCCCGATTAACTTGCCGGGACAACCGCTATCCGTTGTAATCATTCAGAACCACTTCACGCACCGGCGCATGACGGGCGAGATTTTATATTGAGGTAGTCATGGACATTCAAAAATTTGCCGAAGCAAAAACCAACATATTGAGCGGACTGACCGTAGCCCTCGCGTTAGTGCCCGAAGCCATTGCTTTTGCGCTGGTGGCGCATGTGCATCCACTGGTGGGGCTGTATGCCGCTTTTATGGTGAGCTTAATCACCTCGTTGATCGGCGGTCGTCCCGGCATGATCTCCGGTGCGACGGGCGCATTGGCGGTCGTGATGGTGGCGCTGGTGGTGCAACACGGCGTGGAATATCTGTTTGCCACGGTCGTGCTGATGGGCATGTTGCAAATGCTGTTCGGGCTGGCTAAATTCGGAAAATTCATCCGCATGGTGCCGCACCCGGTGATGCTGGGTTTCGTGAATGGTCTGGCTATCGTGATCTTTCTGGCGCAGCTGAACCATTTCAAAGTGACAGCCGCCGATGGCACAACGAGCTGGATGCAGGGCGCGCAGCTTTACACGATGCTGGGGTTGATTGCATTGACCATGGCGATTATCTACCTGCTACCCAAGCTCACCAAAGTCATCCCTTCCACGCTGGCGGCGATTGCCACGGTTTCCGTACTGGTGATTTTTGCCGGCATGGAAACCAAGACCGTGGGCGATTTGGCCTCGATCAAGGGGGGGCTGCCACAGTTCCATCTTCCAGACGTACCGCTGAATCTGGCAACGCTGAAAATTATCTTTCCCTATAGCCTGATTCTTGCATGCATTGGTCTGATCGAATCCTTGCTGACATTGAACCTGATTGATGACATGACGCAGACACGCGGCAAGCCGAACAGGGCAAGCATCGGGCAAGGCATCGCCAATGTGGTCACCGGTTTTTTTGGTGGTATGGGTGGTTGCGCCATGATCGGGCAGAGCATGATCAACGTGACCAATGGCGCGGTGAAAAATCTCTCAGGGATCGCCGCTGCCTTGTTCCTGCTGAGCTTCATTTTGTTCGCATCAAGCTGGATCGAAATGATCCCGTTAGCCGCCTTGATCGGCCTGATGTTCGTGGTGTCGGAAAAAACCTTTGAGTGGGGCAGCTTCCGCCTGTTCGGCAAAGTGCCTGCCGCCGATCTGCTTGTCGTCATTACGGTCGCACTCGTGACGGTTATGACTGATCTTGCCATCGCCGTGATCGCCGGCGTCATTATCTCCGCGCTGGTGTTTGCTTGGCAGCATGCCAAGAGCATTGAGGTGATCGTGACGACCGATGAGCACGGCTGGAAAGTGTACGACCTGCACGGATCACTGTTTTTCGCCTCGACGCAGAATTTCATCGCACTGTTCACCCCTCGTGACGACCCGGCTGAAGTGGTAATCGATTTCAAGAACGCGCGCGTCAAGGATCACTCTGCGCTGGAAGCGATTGACATGCTGGCGGAACGCTATACGCAGCTGGGTAAGCAACTGCATCTGCGCCATTTGAGTCCGGATTGTCTGGAACTGCTCGATAAAGCGAAAGGCATGATAGAAGTGAATGTGCTGGAAGATCCTCTGTACCATCCGGCGGATAATCGTCTTGGTTAATTCAGTAATCGTTGGTTTGGACGGTAGTTCATCGATAGCCAGCCGTCATTATCATGGAAGCGCGTGGTTTTAATGCCCTAGACTGCGTTACGGCAATCCGTGGAGTCAAAAAATGAAGATGTTTATGTGTGAGTCTTACCATCACCGACCAGACTCAGACGAACAAGATCAGCCACACTTTCTACCCGCAGCTTCATCATCATGCGCGCTTTGTGCACCTCTACGGTGCGGGCACTGATGCCGAGCGTTTCGGCGATCTCGCGGTTATGCTGCCCGTCCACAACTAACTCCATGACCTCCTTTTCGCGAGGAGTCAGGCTCGCCAACAGATGAACAAATTCAGCACGCTGGTTTTCTTTACCATGGGTATCAGTCTGACGAATAAACGCCTCCTCGATTGCTCGCATCAGTTTGGTGTGATCAATTGGTTTCTCCAGAAAATCGACCGCGTGTGAACGGAAAGCCTCACGCGCCGAGACGACATCACCGTGACCAGTCATTATGATGGCGGGCATCCGACAGCCGATCTCCAGCAGTCGCTTCTGTAGGGCAAGTCCATCCATTCCCGGCATACGAATATCGATGAGCAGGCCCCCGCACCATTCCTGCCGATAGGCTGTGAGGAAGCTCTCGGCGTCAGCGAACAGGGTGACGGGATAACCTCGCAGGCCGAGCAAGAGCCCGAGGGCATCGCGGACAGATTGATCGTCCTCGACTATGAATATGCTGTATCCGCTAGGCTGCATCGTCGTCCTTTTCTGCTAGTGGTAGTGTCAGTTTAAATAATCCGTGGCTCGTCATTTCAGCCAACAGATGCCCTCCATGTGCCTCGACGATAGCGCGGCTGATCGTCAACCCTAAACCAAGACCACTGGATTTGGAGGATTGGAACGCCTCGAACAGCCGTCCAGCCTTTTCGCCGGATAGACCCGGGCCGCTGTCCTCAATGCAAATACAGATATTTTTTGTGTTTTCTGAATGAAACGACACATGAATTCGACGTTGTCCTGAGGGTTGTTCCGACACAGCATCAAAAGCGTTCGATATGAGGTTGCGCAAGACGACCTCCAGTTGAAGGCGGTCAGCAAATAACGCGCACGTTGGAGTAACGTCAATCGTTAATTCGACCTCATGTTGCTGTGCCTTATTCATGAACGGTGCCGTGGCAGAGGCGAGCAAATCTCCGAGATTAACTGCTTCGAGTTGCGTGGCACCGGTGCGGAAGAAATCCCGCAGACGGCGTACCACATCGGCGGCGCGAAAGGATTCCGAAATCATGCGTCGTATCGTCTCGCGCAATTGTTCGCCTGTTTCGGCTTGTTCGAGCAGGTGTTCGCAGGCCATGCCATATGCAGATAAAGCGGTGAGAGGCTGGTTGAGCTCATGTGCCAATGCACCTGCCATTTCTCCAGCTGCAGCGAGGCGCAGCGTCTGTCGAAGCTCCGCACTGATCCGCTGCTTTTCATCGATCACGACACCGATGAACAGTCCAACAAATGTCAGGACAGCAACAAGCATTTGCAATTCAAATGCAGTCACGGCAACTAAATTCAGCCATTGTACGGCTGTCATAATGCCTGCCTGGAGCACAAATGCGGCAATGGCTGCACCTGCAATGCCTTGCCGGGCGGCAGCCCAGACGATAGGAAGAAAAAGCAGGTAGAAATATTGGAACTCGCCATTGCCACCCAGCCCAAACGCGACCCAAAGCATGGTCGCGGCAAGCATTACGTAGCCTGCTGTTTCCCAACGGAGCAGAATGTCATGAAGGCGACTTCGATGCTGAAAAAGCATCCAGAAGAACGGCATGGTCACGACAATGCCGACGCAATCGCCCACCCAAAAACGCATTAATGCGACGCCCCCCTCTCCGATTGGGATCAAGTCGAAAACGAGCAGCAGGGTAATGTAGAGACTACTCGTCGCCAACGTGCCGAGCACTACGATGACAAGCCATAAGAGTAAGTTCCTTTGATCTGGCAGGACATTTCTAGTATTGACAAGGCGGCGTAGTGCTTCCGCGATTGCGCCGTAACCCGCAACCAGGGTGACAGATAGCGTAATCGTAGTCAGAATTGGCGCGGGAAGTCCACGCACTACAAATTCACCGAGTAGAAGTGCGAAAAACCAGGGAATTGCGGTCAGTCTGCCATATCGGAGCGAGCACACCAAACCCAGAGCAAGGGATGGATTCCAGGGAGTGATGTTGAAACCATGCAATGCGTGCAAAAAACTGGCCCGATCAAGGGCGACGTAAGCGATGACGAAAGCTGTCCACTGAAAAAAGTTCGTGATTCTGGTGTGCATTCGGATTTATCGAAGTGATCTACACGCTATTATCCTCTATTAGCCAAGTGCCAATACCGGTTGTTCAACATAACTCTCTGGAGGGCTGTCTTATCTCCAGGCAAGGTGACGGTTGGTAACTCCTATTGGAAGACTGAAAATCGAGGGATATTTTGCTAGATATAAAATTTCCGATGTGAATTTATATCGCAGTGCAGACAGGCGAGTCAGGTGGTTCGTGGCAGTATTGCTATTGGCTAAGAGGGCTTGACCAGTTGTAACCGCGCACAATCCCTTGCTTGTCAAACTTGATTTGCAGTATTTTCATTTTGGCATCCGCAAAGTCGGGCAATCTACCTGAAGCCGAATAATAGATCCATTCTTCGAACCGTTCGCCGTCTGTATTCACACTAACGCCCATTCCCGTCGGCGCACCCAGCCAGGCGCGAACTTGATTTTGTGTAGAAACACCGCGCTCAATCTTCGTTTCAAATATGCGCAGATCGAAATCCTGCCCTACCTGAACAGTGCTGCAAGCGGCAAGTATAAAAATAATGGAAACGGCAGCAATACGAGAGATGCAATTCATTGTTCCTTCTTCTCCAAAGTCTAAAATAGAATGCAGCAAATATTTTAATGTATATTATGCTCTCAAGTAACGCCCGGATACCTAACTGAAATGTCAAAGGTAATCATCTTTACAGATTTGGATGGAACTCTCCTTGATGAGGTGACTTATTCCTATGCAGCAGCACAGCCTGCTTTAGGTTTGCTTGCGTCAAGCGCTACGCCGCTGATCCTTTGCTCCAGCAAAACGTGCGCGGAGATAGAAAATTATCGCCGCCGCATGAATAATGTTCACCCGTTTATCGCCGAAAATGGCGGAGGCATATACATTCCACAAGGATACTTTTCGGTTCCTGTTGCGGAGAAAAAAGCGAACGGATATCAACTGATCCCGCTCGGTACTTCTTATGCGGAAATCAGGAATCAATTTGTCCTTCTGCGCAAAAAATTGGGGGCAAAAGTGCGCGGCTTTTCGGACATGACAATTGATGAAATATCCGTATTGACCGGGCTTTCAGTCAATGAAGCCGTTCTGGCAAAGCAGCGTGATTTTGATGAGCCATTCGTGTTCGAAGGCGAGCCGGACGTAGGTTTTCTGCGCGCAATTGAAGTTGCCGGTCTGTGCTGGACGCAGGGGCGTATATTCCACATTATGGGTAATCACGACAAGGGACGCGCCGTGAATGTCCTGATGTCACTCTATCGGCAACGATATGGCAATGTTGCAAGCATCGGGCTTGGCGACAACCTGAACGACTTGCCCATGCTGATGGCGGTGGATCATCCCGTTCTTGTCAGGCACAAGGACGGAAGTTACGATTCGCGTATCGCCCTCCCGCGTCTTTTTAAGACGCAACTTCCCGGCCCTGCGGGGTGGAATGAAACCGTGCTGCAATTGCTGGCGCATGAGTCTGGAGGGGATTTTTCAGCCCTTCTAAATCGGCAAAATCTGCTTGATATTTTCAATGCCGCGCTCGCGGCGGCTGACCCTTACAACGCCGTGTTCAAGGCGGTCAGAGTTGAACACAACCAGTTGCAGGTTGCCGGCGTACAATACGACCTGACTGCGTTCGAGCGCATCATCGTGGTCGGCGCGGGCAAGGCAACGGCGCGCATGGCGCTGGCTATCGAATCATTGTTGGGCGATAAAATTACCGCAGGTTTGATTGTCGTCAAGGATGGGCATACGGCACCCTTGTCCATCATCGAGCAGGTGGAGGCCGCTCATCCCGTTCCAAACGAGGCCGGGATGGCTGGCGCGCAGCGCATACTGAAAATGGTGTGTGCCGCCGATGAGAAAACACTTGTCATTTGCCTGCTCTCTGGTGGTGCCTCCGCGCTGCTGGTTGCGCCTGTCGAGGGATTGACATTGCGAGACAAGCAAGAAGTGACCCAGTCGCTGCTGAATGCGGGTGCATCGATCACCGAATTGAACGCGGTGCGTAAACATCTGTCCTCGGTTAAGGGGGGCCGGCTGGCGCAGGCAGCCTATCCGGCGCAGGTGGTGGCCCTGATACTCTCCGATGTCATCGGAGATCCGCTTGATGTGATCGCGTCGGGACCGACGGTGCCGGATCATTCGACCTTCGCCGATGTATGGGATGTGATTGCGAAATATGGTTTGCAGGAACAACTTCCATCGCGCGTCAAAGTTTATCTGCAATATGGCATTGATGGGCAGGCTGCGGAAACCGTTAAAGAATACGATCACAGCCTATATGGAACGCACAACGTGATCATCGCCAGTATCCGTCAGGCGCTGGTCGCAGCAAAAGAACTGGCCGTACGGCTTGGGTTTGCCTCGAAGATTATTTCCGCTACACTGCAAGGAGAGGCGCGTGAAGCAGCATATTATTTGGCACAGACTGTGCGCACTGAACTGATCGATATGAAGCATGGAGAGTGCCGCTGCCTGCTCTTCGGCGGTGAAACAACGGTCACTGTGCGCGGGAGCGGCAAGGGTGGCAGAAATCAAGAGCTCGCCTTGGCCTTTGCTCTGGAAATTGAAGGTTGGCAGGGCGTGTCGTTGTTATCGGCAGGCACCGATGGAGGCGACGGGCCGACCGATGCCGCAGGCGCGATGGTCGATGGAACCACAGCATCACATGCGCGTAAACTGACCATAGACCCGCTTTCCCATCTAGACGAAAATAACTCTTACGTTTTCTTTCAGAAATTCGACTCCGCAACAGGATTACGCAGCCATTTCAAGACAGGGCCGACGGGCACAAACGTCATGGATATGCAGATTGTGCTATTAAACAAACAGGAATCACTGTCCGCGTAGGCAGACAAAATTTCCAAAGGGGTTGCCCTGCAATGAAGACCTCCACCTTACGAACGGAAGTGCGAGATCAACTTGAACGCATAGGGCAGACCGACATCATCGTTGGGATTCCCAGCTTCAATAATGCGCGCACCATCGGCCATGTAGTGCGCGCAGTGCAGGGTGGCTTGGCAAAATACTTTCCGGATCACAAGGCGCTAATCGTAAACTCGGATGGCGGCTCCACCGATGGCACCAGCGAGGTGGTGCAGAACGCCTCAATTGACGATTTCAAGGCCATACTTTTGCATCACCGCGTGGAACCTGCCGCCAAGATTATATTGCCTTATTCTGGTATCCCCGGCAAAGGCAGCGCTTTTCGGACCATTTTCGAGATTGCCGATGTGCTGGGTGCAAAAGCCTGTGCCGTGGTTGATTCTGATCTCAGGAGCATTACACCGGAATGGATCGAGTTACTATTGAAGCCGGTGCTGGTGGGTGGCTACGATTACGTGTCACCGCTCTATCACCGGCACAAGTTTGACGGCACCATCACCAACAGTATCGTCTACCCTCTCACGCGCGCGCTCTACGGCAGGCGTGTGCGTCAGCCTATCGGCGGCGACTTCGGATTTTCCGGCAGCCTCGCGCAGTATTATCTGGCCAAGGATGTGTGGCAAACCGATGTGGCGCGCTTCGGTATCGACATCTGGATGACCACGACGGCGATTGCAAACGGCTTCAAGGTCACACAATCGTTTCTCGGTGCCAAAATTCATGATGCCAAGGACCCTGGTGCTGACCTGAGCAGCATGCTTTATCAGGTGGTCAGCGCGACTTTCGAACTCATGGAAACCTATTCTGAGGCGTGGATGCCGATTCGCGGTACTGAACCTGTTCCGGCCTTCGGTTTCGAATATACCGTCGGGCTGGAACCTGTCAATGTCAACACCGCGAGGATGCTGAACACATTCCGGGAAGGGCTCAGGAACCTAGGGGGAATCTGGCTCGACATTCTCGGTGCTGGCGACTTCGGCGAAGTTGAAAAACTGGGTGCGCTGCCCGACAGTGAATTTCATTTTCCCATCGGCTTGTGGGCGCAGGTTGTCTATGACTTTGCGCTCGCCTTTCACAAAAGAAAACTGCCCGCAGAGCACCTGATAAAATCGATGACACCGCTCTATGTCGGCAAAACAGCCTCGTTCATTCTGGAGGCCAAAGACATGGACCAAACGGAAGCGGATGCGGAAATTGAAAAGCTTTGTCTGGAATTTGAAAAACGTAAGGATTATCTGGTAAGGAACTGGAAATAACCACAAGGAGGTATGTCATGGAAAATTTTATTAACCTGATTCTCGATCCGATGAA
Source organism: Burkholderiales bacterium (assembly GCA_038205615.1). GTDB lineage: Bacteria > Pseudomonadota > Gammaproteobacteria > Burkholderiales > Gallionellaceae > Gallionella. The sequence goes on from JBBRBS010000018.1 coordinate 15,099, forward strand.
TGCTCTGTTCTTAAAGTTCAAGGTGTTTATGCCCAACCTTCTGGCCATGCTGGTGATCCTGTTCATCGGGACTCTTCTGGCACTCATCATCAACCGGATTCTCGCAAAGTTTTTGGCTGCGATTAATTTTGACAGTTGGTCTGATCGGATGGGCTTTACCAAACTCATGCGCAAGGGTGACCTGTGGACAAAGCCCTCTGCAACACTTGGCGAGATCGTCTTCTGGTTGCTGATTATCATTACACTAATGAGCGGCTTGAACGCGCTGCAGATGCCGGCGATAGATCAATTGGTAAATCAGTTTTTTGGCTATATCCCACGCTTTTTTTCCGCCACGATGATCTTGATCATCGGATATTTACTTTCCGGATTTATCAGCCGTACGGTGCTGATTACGGCGGCAAACAGTGGTTTTCACTATGCGAAACAACTTGCCGAAGCGGTGCATACCCTGCTGATTGTGCTGATTTTGGCTATGATTATGGAACAGTTACAAATTGCTCCCAGCATCGTGCTTGCCGCTTTTTCAATTATCTTCGGTGGTATTGTGATCGCACTTGCCATCGCTTTTGGTGTTGGCGGCATTGATGCCGCCAGACGAATAATAGAATCCGTGCCAAAGCGTGAAGAAGAAGCAAAAGGCGAAATTGACCATCTCTGAGGAAGGCGGGCGCCATGAGTGATTTTTTTCAAACCGGAGTCATCACGACATTGCATCAGCTCGGTAAACCTTCGCTTGAGCGTCTGGAATCGGAGTTGTATGGCTTCTCAAAAATCAGGCCGATCGCCTTGGTGTTGCCGTCACTCTATTCAGAGTTTGAAGGCCCGGCCATGCGGGGAATTGTCCAGGAACTTGCCAAGGTAAAGTACCTGAACGAAATCGTGCTTGTCCTGGATAAGGCATCGGAAAAAGAATTCCAAAAGGTACGGGAATTCATGTCTCCAATATCGACTGAAGTCAAGATTGTCTACAATGACGGCAAGAGGATCAGCGAAATATATGGAACCTTTTCCCGCAACGGATTCAATGTCGGCGAGCGCGGCAAGGGGCGTTCTGTATGGCTTGCCTACGGCTATGTGCTTGCACGAGGCCGTTCGGATGTGATCGCTCTGCATGATTGCGACATCGTCACGTACAACCGCGAACTGTTAGCGCGATTGTGTTACCCCGTCGTCAATCCCAATTTGGATTATGTGTTTTGCAAGGGATACTACAGCCGGATATCCAGCAAAATGAACGGGCGCGTCACACGCCTGTTAGTGACGCCGTTGGTCAGATGTCTCCAGCAGCTTGTCGGGCCGCATAACTTTCTCGCTTTTCTCGACAGCTTCCGCTATCCGCTGGCCGGAGAATTCTGCATGACCACTGACCTTGCCAGGGTGAACAGAATCCCGTGGGACTGGGGGCTGGAGGTTGGCACCCTTGCCGAAGTACACCGCAACTATTCGCCGCGCCGCGTATGCCAAGTGGATATAGCCGCAAACTACGATCACAAACACCAAGTGCTTTCTGCCGAAGATGCAAGCAAAGGCCTGATGAAAATGACGGTGGATATTTGTAAATCCATTTTCAGGACTTTGGCATCGGAGGGCGTGGTGTTTTCGGACGGATTATTCAATTCCCTGCTCGTATCCTACCTGCGTCATGCCCAGGATACGATCATGAAATACGAAGCGGATGCGGCAATCAACGGCCTCAAGTTTGACCGGCACGAAGAGGCGATGGCGGTGGAAGCATTTACTAGGGCCATCGGCATGGCAACACGGATATTTATGGAAAATCCTATGACCACTCCACTTATTCCGAACTGGAATCGGGTGACGTCGGCTATTCCGAATATTTTAGAGATACTGAAAATGGCCGTAGATGAAGACAACAAATGAATCAAGCGGTTTAGAAATGTAAGGCACTGGTGTTAATGCGTTAAAGTGTGAACGATGATCACGAACGCCTTTTTCAGGTAGCAGGATATGGAACTCGCTTTCTTCATGCCACTAAGGCGCCGCCAACGGAAATGCGGCCAGTTCTCACCAGACCGCTGATTCAGTATGGCTTGGAGGAGGCGCGTGATGCGGGCATGAAAACATCGCCTTTGTCATTGCAATAAGCGGTTGTCGAAGATCGTTTTGAGATCACCTGCGAACTGGATGACAAGAGCAGCGGCAACAACAAGGAATGCATTCATCTGGAAAATGGGAGCGGCCTAGTGAAAATTGACCGGTCGTTATGCCTCGCGAAGGAAGTTGATCGTCACGAAGTGCAGCTGTCGGGCATTGAATATCCACTTTCATGGATTGCGTGCATCGATTCAGCGCGTAAGTGTATCCCTTACGCGATGGCATATTTATGTTCTAAGAAGATGAAATGGCGGGGTTTAATTCAGTATCAGCAAATTTTTTGATCCAGTAATCCATAGGGGAACTCCCTAATTTTCAGTGGCCATTATTTCTTCTATGCTGTATCGCATTAGCTTATCAAAATAATTCGACCTGCGAGGCTGCAATGAAAGGTGATCATACGAAAATGCTCAAGATGCGTTTTATACTCGGTGCTATTTTTGGTATCTCGATGCTTTCTGTGAGTGCCGCATTCGCCGAGTGCCGCAAAGAGCCGGGGGCTCAATGCCAAGGCGCGAAGCTTGGCGGAATTGACTGGCGTGGAGCCAAACTGGATGGTGGAGATTTTCAGAATGCCGATCTGGAACAGGCTAATCTTGCTGGCGCAAGCTTAACAGGTGCCGTGTTACGCGGCGCGAATCTGCAGCAGGCTCGGCTTGAACAATCTGACTTGTCGGGTGCAAATCTTGAAAGTGCAGATTTACGCTGGGCCAATCTTGAAAACGCGGTCTTGGTGAAGACCCGCTTTAGCAATGCCAAAATGGCAAAGTCCGACCTTGAAAATGCGGATCTCTCTCAGGCGATACTGACAGGTGCCGATTTGACGAGAGCAGACCTTGTTTCTGCTGATTTGCAACAGGCCGATCTGCAAGGCGTTAAGCTTGACGGCGCTTATATGGCCTATGCGAATCTGAAGCAAGCGAACCTGACCGGCGCATCCATCAATCGAACCCGGCTCATCGGGGCTCGTCTCAAGGAGGCGGTCTGGATTGACGGCAAAGTTTGCAAGGTGCCATCTATCGGAATCTGTAAATAGCGTCGATATCCCGGCTGATTTAGGGGGCTCGTATCAAAGTTTCATGGCTTTAGGGGTGCTCGCATCCAAGTCTCAGAAATAGCGTCTCGCGCTTAAATGCACAATCTACTGTTACACTCATCGTCACAAACAACCCGGGTTTATTGAAATGGTTTTCTCACTGATTGTTATATTTATCATTGCCTATGCGGCTATCGCGCTGGAGCATACGCTCAAGATTAATAAATCCGCTTCGGCCCTGATAGGCGCAGGTCTGCTTTGGACAATCTATGCCTTGTCTATCGGCGATGCCGATTTAGTTAGCGAGCAGCTAGGTGAGTCGGTCATGGGGACGGCTCAGATCGTATTTTTTCTGATGGGCGCAATGACGATTGTTGAGGTGGTGGACGCGCACAACGGCTTCGATATCATTACCACACAGATCAAGACGACCAAACTGTCCAGGTTGATGTGGCTGGTGGGCTTCGTTACCTTTTTTCTTAGCGCCATTCTGGACAATCTGACGACCACGATCGTGATGATTTCGCTAATGCGAAAATTGCTGGGCAAACATGATGACCGGCTGTTCTTCGCAGGCATCATCGTCATCGCGGCAAACTCTGGAGGTGCATGGTCGCCGCTGGGTGATGTGACAACCACGATGCTGTGGATAGGCGGTCAAATTACCAGCCTGGCGATCATCAAGGGGGTGCTGCTGCCGTCGATGGTCAGTATGCTGGTGCCACTGGCCATAACGGCCTACGTTTTGCGTGGTCGGGATGTGATAGCGCCGCAGCGGGTTGCTAGCGCCCCTGACCTTCACATAACCGTATTTGCGCGCAATCTGATGTTTTTCACCGGTTTGGCTATCTTGCTGGCTGTCCCGGCTTTCAAGACTGTTACGCACTTGCCGCCCTTTATGGGGATTCTGTTCGGTTTGGGTATTCTGTGGCTGATTGGTGATTTGCTGCATCGTCATAAGGAATACGACACAAAGCAACACCTGACACTGGTGTATGCATTGAGCAAGATCGACATGGGTTCTCTGGTGTTTTTTATCGGCATTCTGCTGTCGGTAGCCACGCTGGAACATACGCACATTCTGACCGCTTTGGCACATTGGCTGGATCAGACTGTGGGGCGACAAGACATCATCGTGATGATTATCGGCATCGCCAGTGCGATTGTTGATAACGTGCCGCTGGTCGCCGCGTCCATGGGCATGTACAGCCTGACGCAATATCCGGCAGATCACTTTCTGTGGGAGTTTCTGGCATATTGCGCGGGAACGGGTGGCTCCATACTGATCATCGGTTCGGCAGCAGGTGTGGCTGCGATGGGCTTGGAAAAAATCCACTTCTTCTGGTACATCAAGAAAATCAGCGGATTGGCACTGGTCGGGTATTTTTCGGGCGCCGGTGTTTATCTTATTCAGTATCAAATGTTTCATTAAGCCATTGTGCAGAGGGTTTGATTCTTCACAATCAATGACGAAAAAACAATTACGATGAAAATATCCGCACAAGAGTTCATATCCAGAGTTCGCTCTGCGATGGCTTTTCGATTCAACCTGAATGCCGATCAACATGGTTTCGACGATATCGATCAGAGTATCCGCGAGGGCATCGAGATCAGGGGTACTAATCTCTGGGTGCTGATGCTGGCAATCTTTATCGCCAGCATCGGTTTGGATGTCAACTCCACGGCAGTGATCATCGGCGCCATGTTGATCTCCCCGCTGATGGGTCCCATTATGGCCGTAGGATATGGGGCGGCCATCAACGACTTTGAGCTCATTAAAAAGGCGCTAAGCAATCTATTCGTTTGCATCCTGATCGGACTGTTTACGTCCACACTGTATTTTCTGATCAGTCCGTTGTCCACTGCGCAATCTGAATTGCTGGCGCGAACGACACCTACCATTTGGGATGTGTTGATTGCGTTGTTCGGCGGACTGGCGGGCATCATTGCGTCCACACGAAAAGAAAAAACCAACATCATACCGGGCGTTGCCATCGCAACGGCTTTGATGCCTCCGCTGTGTACAGCCGGTTACGGCATAGCGAATGGTTCAGTGGATATTTTCTTTGGTGCGTTTTTTCTGTTTTTTATCAACTGTATTTTTATCGCGTTCGCGACCTTGTTGCTGGTCAGTTATATTGACCCGCCACACAAACGCTTTGTCAGCGAAGAGGTAGAGCGCAAGGTTAAACACTACATTTACGTTGTAGTGTTTGTAACGGTCCTGCCCAGCGTCTATCTCGCCTACGGAATGGTGACACGAGAAGTCTTTCTTTCAAGAGCCAATGAATATATTAAAAAAGAATTGGTATTCGAGAACGGCTTCATCGCGAAACAGAACATTTCTGCGGTTGACCGGGTGATCGACATTACGCTGGTAGGAAAGAAGGTCAGCGATGAACGGTTGACTGAACTTTCAAAAAAACTGGAAAAATACCGGATGCCCCGCGCCAAGCTGATCGTGCACCAGACCGTCATCAAGGAACTGGATGAGGCGACGCTATCGAAAACCTTACTCACTGAGGTTTTGAACAGCAATCAGCAAACATTTGATGTTAAAAACAGTCAGTTGGCTGACTTGCAAAATGAGCTTGCAGGTTTGCGCGCGCAGCAAGGGAAACTGAACGATTCTCTGCAGGAAGAGAAAAATATATTCAACGAACTCGTTGCGCAATATCCGCAGGTTGAGAAGTTATCGATCGCAAAGACAAACGAATATCAAACGACGCCTGCCGCTGTTTCAGCCGTTTTGCTGCTCAACCTGACATTGAAAAAAGCACTTCCGAGGGAAGACAGACGCAAAATCAGCGCATGGTTGAAGGTGAGAACCGGGGTTGATCAGGTGAAGCTTTCGATAAATACGCATTAGGGAAAACGGAGCAATATCAAAACGATCATCCAACAGTCACGACATGCCAATATGGGTCTCAAGCATTTTAGGCCGTTACTGTCAGGCGTTGCGGGTGCTATTTTGAAAAGGTTACGAGATAAAGGAGAGCAATATCCCAAAAAAAATACGAGTAGGTTTGGTTGGCTACGGTAAGGCAGGCATTGCGGTAGCCAACGTTTTAAGCTGTGATCCGCGTTTTGAATTGTGCTGGATTGCGAAGCGTTCGGCAATCGCAGGACAGAAAACTCATCCAGGAACCGAGATTCCTGTCTTCGGGCTGGAACAGAATTCATTCGCTGATTTGTTCGAGCGCATTCCGGTGGATGCGCTGGTCGATTTCTCCTCGCCAAAAAGTATTCATGTCTATGGCGAAGAGGTGCGCCGACGGGGCATCATACTGGTCAGCGCAATCTCGGCCTATTCAGTAGAGGATTTGGAATATGCGCGCAGCTTGGGTCAGAACACCCGCGTATTGTGTTCACCCAATATCACGCTGGGCATCAATTTTCTGATCGTGGCCGCAAAGTTGTTACGCAAAATCGCCCCGTTCGCCGATGTGGAGATACTGGAACAACATTTCAAGGAAAAACCGGAAGTGTCCGGCACTGCGCGCAGAATCGCGGATACGCTGGAGATTGCCGGAGAGAACATCACTTCATTGCGCCTGGGCGGCATCGTCGGTCACCACGAGGTGATTTTTGGCTTCCCGTATCAAACTGTGCGGTTGATTCACGGCTCGATCCGGCGAGAGGCATTCGGTACGGGGGCGGCATTTGCGCTGATTCAGCTTGCTGAATGTAAAAACGGTTTCTACACCTTCGATGATCTACTGCTACGCCTGATGCGTGATGAACTACAGTATAGTGAATAAACTATAACGTTTCATGATTGAAACGTTTACTGTTCATCGAGCGATTTGCCAAGACCGCGCTGCAGCCGGTCGCCTTTTTGTAGATGTGATGACAGTGAGGGGGCGGAGAAGTTCCGCAAACGGCTGAGCAGCACGAATATGAAGGAACGGCTAAGTGAGGATGTGAGCAGGCGTGAACGGGTCATCCATATCTTCCCGAACGACGAATCAGCGCTGCGCCTGATCTGAGCGCTGCCGGCCAAGAAAACCAGGTTCGGCATGAGCGGAAATATCCGGATATGGACGAATCCAACGACTGGGTGGCATCACAAATATGCCTGATGACAGCGGCAATGTGATCGCCATCCACAGCAAAAAATGTGATTTACTGAACCGAATTTGCAACAACTTTTGGACCTGACCCTCGCGGCCTTTTTGCCATGGGGTCAGGGAGCCGGATTCGGATACTGCTTGTGTACGGCGTCGATCTGCCCGATCACGTCCGCCGACAGCGTCAGCTCGCTGCTGTCCAGATTTTCCTGAAGTTGAACCAAGGTGGTCGCGCCCAGTATCACGCTGGCGGTGAACCATCGGGTGCGGGCGTAGGCCAGTGCCATCTGCGCAGGACTTAATCCGGCTTGCTGTGCGATGCGCACGTATTCGCGACTGGCATTGGGTACGTTGGGCTTGTTATAGCGCTGGCCGAAGCCTGGGAACAGCGTGATGCGCCCCAGTGCTTTAGGGCCGGCGAGATATTTTCCGGTCAGATGACCAAAGGCCAGGGGGCTGTACGCCAGCAGCCCGACATCGGCGTGGCGGCACACTTCCGCCAGTCCGCTCTCGAAGCTGCGGTTCATCAAATGGTAGGCGTTCTGGATCGTGACGATCTTCGGCAGTCCGAACTGCTCGGCGCAGCGTACGAATTCGGAAACACCCCACGGCGTCTCGTTGGACAGGCCGATGTGTCTGATTTTTCCCGCCACAACCAGATCGTTAAGTGCGTGCAACTGCTCGGCGACGGGTTCGCATTCGCGTTCCAACGCTGCGTCATAACTGGTCTCACCGAACATCGGTACGTAACGGTCCGGCCAGTGAATCTGGTATAGATCGAGATAGTCGGTCTGCAAGCGTGTCAGGCTGGCATCGATCGCAGCATTGAGGTGTTCGCGGTTGATGCGCGGGCCATTGCGTATCCAGGCAAAACCGCGCGCGGGGCCTGCGATCTTGCTGGCGATGATCAGCTGGTCGCGCGGCTGTTGTTTGAGCCAGGAGCCGATATAACGCTCGGTTCGGCCCTGTGTCTCGGCGCAGGGAGCGACCGGGTACATCTCGGCGGTGTCGATAAAATTGACGCCGCGATCTGTTGCCAGATTGAGTTGCGCATGCGCGTCCTGCTCGTTGTTCTGCTCGCCGAAGGTCATCGTGCCAAGGCACAAGGCTGAAACATTCAGATCGCTGCTGCCTAATTTCCGGTATTCCATGATCGCCCCCAATATTGATGCCGTATTTTAACCGCATCCGCGTGGTAGCATCCGCACATGAAAATGCCAGTGTTGTTTTTGTCTCATGGTGCACCCACTCTGGCGCTCGACGCAGGGGAGACGGGGGCGGCATGGCGACAGATCGCGGCACAAATGCCCACGCCCTCCGCCATTCTGGTGATTTCCGCGCATTGGGAAACACGCATCCCGACCGTCAGCCGTGCCACCTGGCCTGAAACCATACATGATTTCAGTGGTTTTCCCGACGCGTTATACACACTGCGCTACCCCGCGCCCGGCGCGCCGCAGTTGGCGGAAGAAATGGTGCGGATTTTGCAGCAAGCGAGAATGCTGGCTGAACTGGACGACGCGCGCGGTCTCGATCACGGTGCGTGGATACCGTTGAGCCTGATGTATCCTGCATGCGATATTCCCGTCACACAGCTCTCGATTCAGCCGGAAAACGATCCCGCCTGGCATATGGCGCTGGGCTTGGCGTTGCGTCCGCTGCGTGAACAGGGTGTGCTGATCATCGGCAGCGGTTCGCTCACGCACAATCTGCGCGCGATTTTCCGGCATCCAGCCGGCGAGCCGGTGCCGCACTGGGTGACTGAATTCTGCGACTGGATCGCGGGCAGAATCAAGGCGGGCGATCTTGCCGCATTGATTGACTATCGCACGCTCGCCCCCCATGCCGCAATGAACCATCCCACCGATGAGCATTTGCTGCCGCTGTTCGCAGCCCTCGGTGCGGCGACGCGGATTGATCATGCTCAGCGCCTGAACAGCATAATGACCTATGGCATGCTGGCGATGGATGCTTGGCTGTTTGATGCCATCTGACTATTCACCGAAACGTTTCGATGCCAAGTTTATAACAGATGCCTTTTGTGAGAAATTAACGAAGTGATCAGGATATGTTGAAAAAAAGATGGTGCTTTTTGCTGGCTTGCTGCATCTGGGCGTCGATCGCTCATGCCGGGGAAGTTGAAGATACGATGGCACGGGTGCAGATGACCTACAACTGGCAGAAGCATCCTGCCTATCAGGCTGCTTACTCGGGGCAGAACAGTATTACGGCTGCATCTGAAAAAATGTATACAGCCTCCGCAACTGCTTTTTTCGGTATTCGCCCGTGGCAAGGGGGCGAGTTGTACTTTAATCCGGAAGTAGCCCAAGGCGTGCCTTTCTCCACCAATCTGGTGGGGCTGGGTGGCTTTACCAATGGCGAGATCACCCGCGCCGCCGGGACGAATCCCATCCTGTACCGGCAACGCCTGTTTTTGCGTCAGACCTGGAATCAGGGTGGGGAGTCGCAGCGTGTCGAATCTGCTCTCAATAACCAGATGGCGGGCTGGGTGGACAAGAATCGTGTCGTGCTGACGGTGGGTAACTTCTCGACGCTCGACGTGTTCGATCCTAACACTTACGCTAAGGACCCACGAACCCAGTTCATGAATTGGGGGAGCTGGACTTATGCGGCCTATGATTATGCTGCGGACGCGCGCGGTTTTGGCTGGGGCTTTGCCGCTGAGTGGTACAAGGATGAATGGCTCATGCGCCCCGCACGCAAGAGCGGGCCGCGCCGC
>JBBRBS010000019.1:0-23883 GCA_038205615.1 Burkholderiales bacterium
GGGTGCGCTCAAGCATCAGTTCATCACTAAAGATGGTCTGATGGAACGCATGTTGCCAAAACGCAAATAAGCATTAACGGTCGGGCAAGAAAAAAGGACACTCCGGTGTCCTTTTTTACGCCTGTCCATCCTCAATAGAAATGTAACAGGCGCTAAGTCGTAGCTGTGTATAGGGATTTTAGTTTGTCCACAATTTCTGTGGATAACTGTGTGGATGCTTGTGTGGATTAAGCTGCTAAGTTCATGCTCTGTAAGGTTTTTTGTCGGGCTGCATGTTTTTTGTTATCTAAATAACCTTTAAAAAACAGATGGTTATAAAGTGTTGTTTTGCCGGTTAACCGTATGGCGAACGTTCCTGTCGAACGCGCCGGGCTTTTGCCGGCTTAAAGTGGTGCCGGCAAGTGTGTCTTGATAGTTACCCACAATTTCTGTGGATAACTTTGTGGATGGCTGTGTGGGTAGTTGTCTTAAGGTGTTGCCCCGTAAGGCTTTTTGCCGGCTTGCCTGTTTTATATTGATTATTAAATATCATTAATAATCAATATGTTGCAAATGACTGTTGAGAGGTTAGCTTTGCTTGCGCGTCATGCGAGCATCGGGGGTTTGGTGCGGCGAGTTAAAGTTTATTCTTTATATAATCAACGTGTTGTTCGTGCAGGTCTTGGCTTGTGCGAGACGCGTCAGTGTCGGCAGCAGATTCAGACCGGTTTCCTCTTTCAGTGCGATCGCGGCGGCTTTCAGATCATCCAGATCGATGCTGACCGGTTCGCCCTCGGCAGCAAAGGCGATGGTATTGCCGCTCTCGCAGGATGGGAACATCAGCCCCCGGTCATCGAATGCGGTGAGGATATGTGCAAAACCGCCCAGCACGCCTTTGCAAAGCCCCAGCAGATTGACCGCCATGATGCCCTGATCGGAGAGGCGGCTGCGGCAGGCCTGATAGAAAGGCAGGCTGTTCAACTGGCCGGGATGTGCATGTTCGTTGAAACCATCCACCAGAATCAAATCGAACTTCTTGTCGGTGCCGAGTATGAAATCTGCACCGCAGCCGATCACCAGATGGATGCGCTTGTCGTCTTCGGGGAGCTTGAAGAAGTGCCGCGCGGCGGCGACCACGTCAGGTTCGATTTCGACGATGGTCAGATGCGCATCGGGGCGATAGCGATACAGGAACTTGGTCAGTGAGGCGGCGCCCAAGCCGATCAGCAGGATTTTACGTGGCCAGCGCGCCTCGTCGCGCAACAGCAGGCTGGCCATCATTTCGCGGGTGTATTCCAGTTCCAGATTCCACGGGCGGGCGATGCGCATTGCGCCTTGTACCCAGGTAGAACCGAAGTGCAGATAGCGCACGCCGGCTTGTTCAGAGATGTCGATTGGAGTGCTCATAATTTAGTCGTTAGTCGTTAGTCGTTAGTAGAGAGTCGTGAGTAGGTAGGTAGCTTGTAGCTGGGGTGTTAATTTAAATGCCAATGATTCAAAAGCCGTCGTGCCTGATCGGTCAGTTCCGTAGCGGTCATGCCGACGGCGAATTGCTTGGCCAGTTCATCACCGGCAGCACCGTGCAGGTGTACCGCCAGCAGCAGCGCATCGTCCGCATTCAGTCCCTGCGCGAGCAGGGCGGCGATCATGCCGGCCAGCACATCGCCCATGCCGGGGCCGCTCATGCCGGGATTTCCGGTCTTATTCACAAACAGTCCGCGGCGGGTGGCACACAGGCTATCAGCGCCTTTTAGCACGATCGGGCAGGTGAACATACTGGTTAATTTTTGTATCGCTGCGACGCGGTCAGCTTGAATCTCTGCCGTGCTGCAACCCAGCAGTCGCGCAGCTTCGCCCGGATGAGGCGTCAGGACAGTTGCGGCTTCGCGTGCGAAAGTCAGGTCGCGCAGGTCGGGGTGAGCTGCGATCAGGTTCAGCGCATCGGCATCCAGCACCAGTGTTGCCTGACTTCGCAGCGCTTCAGCCAATAATTTGCCGGCGAGTTCACCGCTGCCCATCCCGCAACCGATCGTGATAACGGAATTGTCCTTCGATAAGCTCGCGGCGAGTGGCGTGTCCATGAAGTCGCCTGCGTTGTGCAGCATCAGTTCCGGTTGCAGACAATCCACTGCCGGTGCGTTTTCCGCCAGCAGCACGACATGCACGCATCCGGCACCCAGTTTCAGCGCTGCGCGTGCTGCAAGCAGGGGAGCCCCGGTCATGCCGGATGCGCCGCCGATCACGGTAACCGTGCCGAACAGACCTTTGTGGCTGTCCCCGGGACGTTTCGGCAACAGCCGTGCAACCTGACTTTGTTCAATGATCTGAATTGTCGGACTCGTCAAAGTGATTCCTATCCTTTTGATTGATAATAGAATCAAAATATTGTCATGCCGAACTTGATCAGGCATCCAGCCGATTAATTTAACTGGATGGCCGTTCCTCGAAACTTCGGCCACTTGCCGGCTTGCTGGCTTAGTGGATTGGCTAGTCGTTTTATCAATGACAAAATCGGGGTTTGTAGAGGTTGCTGAATGTAAGGCGCGGCGCATAGTATAATCGCGTCCCGAATTTTATTCTCACCGCCACCGTTATGTTTAAAGTCTCAGTCGGCAGTTCTGCCTTATCCGCCTTCCGTTTGGAAAAATTGCGCGTCGCATTGAACGCTGTCGCGCCCGATGTCGTCATTGCCGATGCCCGCCATTGCTACTTCAGCGCGCTGCAAGGCGCGAAACTCGACACCGCGCAAGCCAGTCTGCTGGACAAGGTGCTGGGTCTGGACAAGGCAGCGGTGGAGTCCGAAATGTCGGATAAAGCCACACGCATTCTGGTCGTACCGCGTCTGGGCACGATTTCACCCTGGTCCACCAAGGCGACCGACATCGCGCAGCATTGCGGCCTGACCGGCGTGCAGCGTATCGAACGCGGCGTTCAGTATTACCTGACAACGCGCAACGGCGCAGGAATCAGCGAAGCTGAACGCACAGCGGTATTGCCGTTGTTGCACGACCGCATGACCGAGTCGGTGCTGGACAGTATCGAGGACGCCGCGACTAAAATTTTCCATCATGGTTCTCCTCAACCATTGGCAACGGTGGATATATTGCAGGGCGGTTGTGACGCACTGGCCGTTGCTAACCGCGAAATGGGGCTGGCGTTGTCGCAGGACGAGATCGAATATCTGGTGGAAAACTTCCGCAAATTGCAACGTAATCCGACCGATGTCGAGCTGATGATGTTCGCGCAGGCCAATTCCGAGCATTGCCGCCACAAGATTTTCAATGCCGACTGGGTGATCGACGGCGTGGCGCAGGACATATCACTGTTCGGTATGATCCGCAACACGCACAAGGTCAGTCCCGAAGGCACGGTGGTCGCGTATTCCGACAACTCATCGGTGATCGAAGGCGCGTCCGTCGAGCGCTTCTATCCGCGCACCGGTGGTGCCTATGAATTTTCCGAGGAACTGACGCACACGCTGATGAAGGTGGAGACGCATAACCATCCGACCGCGATTGCGCCCTTTGCCGGTGCGGCAACAGGTTCGGGCGGCGAGATTCGCGACGAGGGTGCGACCGGTATCGGTTCACGTCCCAAGGCCGGGTTGACTGGATTCTCGGTGTCGAATTTGAATATTCCCGGCTTTGAGCAGCCTTGGGAGGCTGATTATGGCAAGCCATCCCGCATCGTCACTGCGCTGCAGATCATGCTGGACGGCCCGTTAGGCGGTGCCGCATTCAACAACGAATTCGGTCGTCCGAACCTGACCGGCTATTTTCGCACCTTTGAAGAGAGCGTCGCAGGCGAGATGCGCGGCTATCACAAGCCCATCATGCTGGCGGGCGGCGTGGGCAGCATTTCTGCCATCCATACGCACAAGCACGATCTGTCGGTAGGCGCGCTGGTGGTGCATCTGGGCGGCCCGGGCATGCTGATCGGACTGGGCGGCGGTGCCGCATCGAGCATGGACACCGGCAGCAATGCCGAAAATCTGGATTTCGATTCGGTGCAGCGCGGCAATCCCGAGATGCAGCGCCGTGCGCAGGAAGTGATCGACCGTTGCTGGCAGCTGGGCGAGAACAATCCTATTTTATCGATTCACGACGTCGGTGCCGGCGGCATGTCCAACGCGCTGCCGGAGCTGGTACACGGCGGCGGGCGCGGCGCTTCTTTCGAACTGCGCAAGATTCCGCTGGACGAGACCGGCATGTCGCCCAGACAGATCTGGTGCAACGAATCACAGGAGCGCTATGTACTGGCGATCACCCCCGAACGCCTGGATGAATTCCGCGCCTTCTGCGAGCGCGAGCGCTGCCCGTTTGCGGTAGTGGGCGTGGCAATCGAGGACGATCAGCTGATCGTGCATGACACCGAATTTGACAATGATCCGGTCAACATGTCGCTGCAAGTGTTGCTCGGCAAACCGCCCAAGATGACGCGTACCGTGGTGCGCGAAACGCCAAATCTGACCGCCTTCGATACGACTGCGCTGGATCTGAAAGAATCGATCGCACGCGTGTTGCGTCTGCCGGCTGTCGCGAACAAGACTTTCCTGATCAGCATCGGCGATCGTACCGTGGGCGGCATGACCGCGCGCGACCAGATGGTCGGACCCTGGCAGGTGCCTGTCGCGGACGTTGCCGTGACCTTGATGGGTTTTAACACCCACTTGGGCGAGGCGTATGCGCTGGGCGAACGCACGCCGCTGGCGCTGGTCAATGCTGCCGCTTCCGGGCGCATGGCGGTGGGCGAGGCGCTCACCAATATCGCTGCTGCAAGCATTGCTAAGATCGGCGACATCAAGCTGTCGGCGAACTGGATGGCGGCGGCAGGCCATCACGGCGAAGATGCCGCGTTGTTCGATACCGTGCATGCGGTTGGCATTGAGTTGTGCCCGGAGTTAGGGATCGGCATTCCGGTCGGCAAGGATTCGATGTCGATGAAGTCCACCTGGACGGATGGAGATGAGAACAAATCGGTCACCTCCCCCCTGTCGCTGATCGTGACCGCCTTCGCACCCTGTTCGGATACGCGTAAAACGCTCACGCCGCTGTTGTCAGTTGATGCCGCTACGACGCTGCTGTTGATCGATCTGGGACAGGGTCACAACCGCATGGGCGGATCGGCTCTGGCGCAGGTGTACAAGCAGGTCGGCAACGTCGCGCCTGATGTGGACTCGGCGCGAGACCTTAAATCGTTTTTTGAATTGATTCAGGCACTTAATCTGGATGGCAAGCTGCTGGCCTATCATGACCGGTCGGACGGCGGCGCGTTTGTCAGCTTGTGCGAAATGGCTTTTGCATCGCATACCGGTTTGAATGTCGGTCTTGATGATCTGGCAGGCGATACGTTGGGCGCGCTGTTCAACGAAGAGTTGGGTGCGGTGGTTCAGGTTAAGAACAGCGATCTGGCGCATGTGTTGCAACGTGCGAATGACGCAGGTCTTGCCGTGCAGAAGATCGCTACCCTGAATCAGACCGGTCTGATCGAGATTACACGCGGCGGCAAAACACTGTTTAGCGACAGCCGCGTGAACCTGCAGCGCATGTGGTCCGAGACGACGTATCAGATGCAAAAGCTGCGCGACAATCCTGACTGTGCGGAAGCTGAATTTGCCGGCTTGCTGGATGCGAGTGATACCGGTCTGCATGCGAAGCTTACTTTCGATATCAACGCTGCGCCGGCCATATTGAAGAGCCGCCCGAAGATCGCCATCCTGCGCGAGCAGGGCGTGAACGGACAGGTGGAAATGGCCGCCGCATTTGACCGCGCAGGTTTTGCGACCGTTGACGTACACATGAGCGACATCATCAGCGGGCGTGTCGCACTTGCAGATTTCAAGGGTGTGGCAGCGTGCGGCGGATTCTCCTACGGTGACGTGCTGGGTGCGGGCGAGGGCTGGGCGAAATCCATCCTGTTAAATTCACGCGCACGCGATGAATTCGAAGCCTTCTTCAACCGCGACGATACGCTGGCATTGGGCGTGTGCAACGGTTGCCAGATGATGAGCAATCTGCATGAAATCATCCCTGGTGCTCAAAACTGGGCGCACTTCTCGCGCAACCAGTCCGAGCAGTTCGAAGCGCGTTTCGTGATGGTGGAAATACAACCGTCGCCATCCATCTTCTTCGAGGGTATGGTAGGCAGTCGCATGCCGATCGTCGTCGCACACGGCGAAGGCTATGCCGATTTCGGCAGTGAGGCAAAGCTGCAAGCCGCCCAGGCGCTGGTCACCATGCGCTATGTGGATAATCAGGGTCGCACGACAGAAACCTATCCTTTGAATCCGAACGGCTCACCGGAAGGCATCACCGGGCTGACCACGCCGGACGGGCGTTTTTCCATCATGATGCCGCATCCTGAACGCGTGTTCCGCGCCGTGCAGAATTCATGGCATCCTGCCGACTGGCAGGAAAATGGCGCCTGGCTAAAAATGTTCCAGAACGCACGGAAGTGGGTGGGGTAATCGTTACTCTGCCGTAAAAGAAAAGGCGACCGGAAGGTCGCCTTTTTTGTGGGTGTGCGTCCTTAAAACCCGACCAGATCGTCGACCGGCAAAATCAGCGGTGCGCCGATGATCCGCTCCAGCGTCTTGCCGATGATGTCCACATTGTTGTCGAAGCCGCCGTGCGACGGGCTGGCGGACTTTTCCTGTATGCCGTCGCCTCTGCGGGTGATGAATTTTTTGCCATCGTGGATCGTGATGCGTTCGGTCAGCTGGCTGATTTTTACTGCGTTGCGCCAGTTGGTGAGCGCTTCAGTGGTGCCAGATGAGCCGTCCCAGCCGTCAAAGTCCGGATCGCAGACATTGGCCAGCCCGAGTATCGGCATCAGCGCGTCGGATTCGAGCGCGTTGGAAATGAAATAGAGCAGGGATTTCTGGTAGATATAGGCCACGTTGTCGTCCCGCTCCTGCTTGTCCGCCAGTATGTCCAGATGGAGCCTGTTCATGATTTGGTCATGTGGCGCGTAGTAGCGGTTGGCGAAGGAGACTGTGCATGCAGGGGCGTACAGGTTGACGGTTTTGATATACCGGATCAGTTCCTTGTGCTCCAGATTGTCCAGCAGCCGGCCGAGCATGATGGAGCCTGCGGAATGGCCGATCAGGTGTATTTCGAAATTATCGCCCCAGCTGCCGGCCAGCGCGCGTAGCGCATCGGTCAGCAGGTCGCCGCCGCGTCCGCTGTCCGCCGCCAGTTCGGCGTTTTCCTTCATCTCGGTCCACAACGGACGGGCGAACGGGCGGCCGATGGTTTTTTCGACAACGGGATCGGTCACCTTGTCGTTCAGCCAGTCACGAATCCCGCCGGCACGGCCTGCCGTGCCGGAGGCAAATTTGTCAGCCAGCACATCGCTTATGGATTCGAGCAGACCGCTCTTCCACACCAAAAACAGCGGGTAACAGCCGTTCCCGAGGAAGTACCGCCCCATCGCCTGAGCGCGCCCGATCGCGGATGCCTCACTGTTCAGACCGCCGTGTGCGTAGATTACGATGCGTTTTGCCTTGTGCTGCGGGTTCTGCCTGAACCAGACGTCCGGCATCACACAGGCCTGGTTTTGCAGGGTGCGTGTTACCCCGTCCAGCTTGTCGAAGTGATTGACGTGGCCGTTGTTGCCCAGCACGATGCTGTGCCGGTAGGCCGTCTCCTCATCCCACCAGTTGGCGTGGGCAGCGCCGACAGCAGCAGATTCAACGCCACCGCCGGCCACCAGGCGACCCGAGACGACACCCGGTACGCCCAATGCAGCGATCCATGCATCCATCGCGTTCGCCAGCCAGTCCGCGTAGCTGATGATGGCAAATCCGCCTGCGCCCCAGTCACGGCCCCAGGAATTCTGTATCACAAAGCCGGTGCGGTTGAATCCGACCAGCGCGAAGGAATGCCCGCCGCTGCGGGATGGCCTGCCGTCATAGTCGATTACCGGCAGATCGGCATGGTTTGCCGGTGCAGGGGCGCAGCTTTTTAGCGTATCCCAGCCCTCGTGGGTATAGGCCGAAACGTAAATAGCGCCGACTTCCAGAATGGCTGCCTGCAAGTCGGTGATCGTCTGCAGGTCGATCCGGTAATACACGCCCAGTGTCCGTTCGATCGCGTCGCTATCCCAGCCCGAACCGGGCAGGGTTTCGCCGCCCGCCTGGTAAGTCCACAGCGATTGTGCGCAAACCCCGTTGTGATACCAGCCTTTGAGTGCACCCCGGCAGCTTGAACCGCTGTAGTCCTCGCCCTCATATTCGTCGAAGCGGCGGGCGAAGTGGTAGAGCATGCGCGGGCTGACAGATTCGAGTTTGTCGGGCATGCCGGCCGTTTTCCAGAGCAGGTAATTGATTACGCAGGCTAGGCCAAAGCCGGTGCATGCACCCTCCTGCCCCTGATCGAGTATCAGCCCGGCACGGCTATAGGCGCCCAGCAAGGTTTTGATGTCGGCGTCAGCCGGGTACAGCTTCGGCAGCGAATTGGGTGGCGGCATGTACATATGATCACGCAAATCTTGCGGGTCGCTCGTTACATTGAGCGTGGCCCGGCGCGCCGCGACAGGACCGGGCGCACGCGCGGCGCCTACGGGCGGTTTTTCGGCGATGGCCCACAGCTGTTGCGCTTTGAGGTAAGTTTCGGAAAAATGCTCAAGACCGTGGCTGCCGCCATTGACGATTTTGCGCGCGGCCTTCAGGTCGTTCGCAGCGAGTGCCTTGTCCAGCTTTGTTCTGTTTGCATCGAGATAGGCTGCCAGCAGGCAGGCGGCGATTTCCGGCGCACAGGCGCTGTCCGGGTTGTCGGTCAGCGGAATGTCGAGCACCTCGCCATATTTTTTGTAGTTGTCGCGCCCGGTCAGCTGCACGTAGCCTCGTCCGCGATAACGCGCCCCGTCGCCCGGATTCTTGTTGCCCAGCTTGTACTCGTAGGCGCTGAAGGCGGCTTGCCCGGGCAGTGTGTTGAAGTGGGACGGCAACTCGGAAATGGGCACGAAGCCCTCGGTCTCGGCGCGGATCGTGCCCAGCGCGGCAGAGATCATGTTCACATTGGTCAGGCCGAAGGCGGCCAGTGCTGACGTCACATAAGGCAGGTTTCTGGCGATGCTGGAGGTGCGCGTGTAGGGAAACAGACGGCATACGGTGTCCAGTTCGATAGCAAGCTTCGCGGGCTGTGATATGCCCAGCGCGGACAGGCAGCGAGGACCTGCAATACCGTCTGCCACCAGTCCCACGCTTGCCTGCCAGGCTCGCAAAGCGGTCTCGGTGTCGGCATCGAACTCATCACCGCTGTTCAAACCGGGATAGGCGCTCGCAGTGCTGCCCAGTATGTTGCGCAACGCGACCTTGAGCGTGGCGACTTCACTGCCGGCGTTACCCCGCATCAGAAGCACTATTTTCGCATTTGTCATCTGTCATTCTCCGATGCGCAGGTGGAACAGGTTTACAGCTAAGGAACGGGAGGGCGCGCGTGCCCGGCACTGGCTCGCACCGTAGCGGCAGGCGCAGAGCCGGTCAATATGCCAAACGGCCTAGATATTCGGGAAGGTTTGAATCGATGCGCGAATTTTGCAGGAAGTGCGGTTTTTTAGTCGATTAACTATCTGATTTTGTTGATTTTTTATTTATTCTGGGGAGTCTGTTCAGCACCGCCAGCGCATTTTCTGTCGTTGCCTGTGCGAGTTCCGCCAGCGAGATGCCGCGCAAGTCGGCCAGGGTTTGCGCGATTTTCAGCAGATATTCAGGCTTGTTGGGCAGCCCGCGCTCGATGAATTCCGGCGGCATGTCCGGCGCATCGGTTTCCAGCACGATGCAGGAGAGCGGCAGGGTGGTGGCGAGTTCGCGCAGGCGCGTGGCGCGCGGGTAGGTCATCGCACCGCCGAACCCTAGTTTGAAACCGAGGCTGATAAATTCATCCGCCTGCTGACGGCTGCCGCTAAAAGCATGACTGACGCCGCCGCTGACACTGATCTGGCGCAGGTGTTTGAGGACAGTGTCCTGCGCTCGTCGGGTATGCAGCAAGACCGGCAGGTCGAATTCGCGCGCGAGCTTGAGTTGTTCTGCGAAAAAATATTCCTGTCGTGGCTGATCGTAATGCCCGATGAAGAAATCCAGGCCGATTTCGCCGACTGCGACAGGTTCATGATCGCGCAGATAGTCGCGCAGTATTTCAATATCATCCGGTATCGCGTCGTCCACGAACATCGGGTGAATGCCGTAAGCGGGAAAGCAACCGTGAGACTGCTCGCACAACGCACGCACCGCAGCAAAATTGCGGCGGGCAATCGCCGGCACCACGATGCATCCTATGCCGGCTGTCTGTGCGGCATGCAGTAATTGGGCCTGATTCCCGCTAAATTCGGCCGCGTCCAAATGGCAGTGTGTGTCGATTAATGGCATTACCCTCTCCCTGGTCCTCACCTATGTATGGGTGTGTGTCATCAGTCCATTGTAAGAATGATCTTGCCGGTTATGCTGCCCGCTTCGATCAGGCGGTGAGCATCACCTGCCTGATCCAGCGGAAAACGGTGCGTGACCAGTACGCCCAGTTCGCCCGCCTCAATCCGCAGCGTACATTGATCGAGGATCTCACGCTGACGGATGCATTCCTCGTGCAGGTTCAGGACTTGCGGGGTGAGCATCAACTCATAACAGAGGGAGAGGTTGCGCAATCTGGCCAGTTGCGTATCGGCAAGCGACAGCGGCGTTGAGAGCAGGGTGACGATTTTGCCGCCCACGCGTGCGGCATGCATAGATTTGAGGAAAGTATCACCGCCTACCGTATCGAATATAACATCAACCCCACGGCCCTCTGTCCAGTCCAGGACTTCCTGTACGAAGTCCTGCTCCTTGTAGTTGATGATCTTTTCGGC
This sequence comes from Burkholderiales bacterium, assembly GCA_038205615.1. Classification (GTDB taxonomy): domain Bacteria; phylum Pseudomonadota; class Gammaproteobacteria; order Burkholderiales; family Gallionellaceae; genus Gallionella. The sequence goes on from JBBRBS010000019.1 coordinate 10,822, forward strand.
GCCCAGGGCATGTGCGAGCCCGGCTTTGAGGGTGTCGCTGACGGTGATCGCAATTTGTGCGCCGTGATGATGGGCCAGCTGCACGGCGATGTGTCCGACGCCTCCTGCGGCTGCGTGGATCAGAATGGTCTGTCCGGGCAGCAAGTTGGCGCGGTCAAACAGGGCTTCCCACACCGTGATGCATGCCAGCGGCAAGGCGGCCGCATCCTGCAATGGAATGTTGGCGGGACAGGCGGCGCAATATTCTTCATGCACGGTGGTGTATTGGGCATAAGTCCCCGGCTCGTCGCCGATTCCGCCGCTGCAGAAAAACACCGCATCACCGGCTGTGAAACGTGTCACTGCGCTGCCGGTCTCCTCGACGATGCCTGCGCCATCGCAGCCGAGTATCGCGGGAAGTTTGTCGGGGTGGTAGGCAGGTTTCGCGCGCAGCTTGGTGTCCAGTGGATTGATGCCTGCGGCGGCAAGTTTGATGCGCACATGATGCGGACCGGGCAGATCGGGTTTGGCAATTTCAACGCTTTGCAGTACATCTGCATCGCCAGGTGCGGTCATCAGGACGGCTTTCAATGTGAATTTTCCAATCTAATCGAGTTGTTGGTTGCTCGTCCGTGCGGATAAACTGCGACTTGCCAGCTTAGCCGAAAGGTTAATTGCGTTATCGATGACGACATTTTTTCAAATGCATCATCATGTTAAACTGTACGCCTTATTTGCGCATCTTTTCGACTGGATTACTTATGTCAGGAAATACCTTCGGCCTCCTTTTTACAGTGACTTCGTTCGGCGAATCGCACGGTGCGGCCATCGGCTGCGTGGTGGACGGTTGCCCGCCCGGATTGGCGTTATGCGAGGCCGACATCCAGCATGATTTGGACCGGCGTAAACCGGGCACGTCACGCCATGTGACGCAACGTCGCGAATCGGATACCGTGGAAATATTATCCGGCGTATTCGAGGGCAAGACGACCGGTACGCCGATCGCACTGCTGATCCGCAACGAAGATCAGCGCAGCCGTGACTACGGCAATATCAGCGAGACGTTCCGACCCGGACACGCCGATTACACCTATACGCAGAAATACGGTTTTCGCGATCATCGCGGCGGCGGGCGCTCTTCGGCGCGCGAGACGGCGGTGCGCGTGGCGGCAGGGGCGATTGCCAAGAAATGGTTATCCGAACGCTATGGCGTGGTGATACGCGGTTATATTTCGCAGTTGGGCGAAATAGCGATGCCGTTCAAAAGCTGGGATTGCGTCAATGACAATCCGTTCTTTGCAGCAGACCCGGATGTCGTCGCACCGCTGGAAGATTACATGGATAGCTTACGCAAATCCGGGGACTCCATCGGGGCGAAGCTTACTGTGGTCGCGCACAATTTGCCGGTTGGCTGGGGTGAGCCGGTGTATGACAGGCTGGATGCAGAAATCGCCTACGCCCTGATGGGCATCAACGCCGCAAAAGGCGTGGAAATCGGCGACGGTTTCGGCTGTGTAACGCAAAAGGGCAGCGAGCATGGCGATGAGATGACGCCGGCCGGATTTCTGTCCAATCATGCGGGCGGCATACTCGGCGGGATCTCCACGGGCCAGGATATCGTCGCGCATCTGGCGATCAAACCCACGTCCAGTATCCGTATACCGCGCCGCTCTATCAATGCGGCGGGTGAGCCGGTGATGGTGGAAACGCACGGTCGTCACGATCCCTGCGTCGGCATCCGTGCAACGCCGATTGCCGAGGCGATGCTGGCGCTGGTGCTGATCGATCATGCGCTGCGCCATCGCGCACAGAACAAGGATGTGGTGTGCGCAACCCCGAAGATTGCCGGGAGCATTTGATAACCGAAAACTGACTACCGAAAACTGTTAACTTTGATGCCATGATTGAATCCGCCACCCTGATCACGTTGTGCATGCTGTATTTGATTTTCTTCCGGCCCGGTAAAACGCCGCCGTTACAAAATCTGCTGGTCATCGAGCGCCCCGGGCAATATCACCTGACACTCGCACCCAAGCTGAACCTAGCGCAACCTTTTATCGAGGCGCTCGCCAATCAAATCGGCTCATCGGGTGAGTCGGATTCAGGCAGCCTGACACGGTTTTTTGAAGTGCATGATCCTCAGGTCGTAGCGCATGGATTTGATTTTTATCTGCTTGCGCTCACGCAACGCGCAGGAATGCTGTACGTCCAAGTGGCGCCCCCGGTATCCACAGACCAAAATCTGCAGACCATCAGTGCATTTGCCCAGGACGTTCTGAAGCGCTTTCCCGATGACGAAGCGATCGCTTCAGGGGACGAACTTGTTGCAGCCGCGCAGCACATGGCTGAGTCGCGTGGAATCCGGATTAAAACACTCTGATCGATGGATGACGAACTCGCAGTGGACGCTGAGTGGACGCCGGTGACCGGACGGGGGTTGGCGGGGTTCATGGCCGCAGCGATGCTGATTTTATGGCGATCGCATAGCGGCGATCATTGGGTATTTCTGCTCGACAACGCCAATCTGGCCTTCCATGAGGCAGGGCATCCGCTTTTCAGTCTGCTCGGCCACAGGCTCACCGTGTATGGTGGCACGCTGGGGCAGTTGATGTTTCCGCTGGTCGCCGGTATTTCGTTTTATCGCCGGCGCGCTGCGCTCTCGCTGGCTTTTATCGTGCTGTGGCTGGGCGAGAATCTGTTTAATATCGCGGTCTACATGGCCGATGCGCGTGCACAGATATTGCCGCTGGTGGGAAATGGCGAGCACGACTGGACGGAAATTTTCAGTCGCTGGGGCGTGCTGAACTGGGACGCAGGCATCGCAATGCTGGTGCGGGTGCTCGGATGGCTACTGATAATCGGCGCCGGATTGTGGCTAGCCTACCGGAAAGTAGCGGATGAACCTTAAAACCTCATTTTATCAATGAAAGGGTTCTAGCAGGGATGCTGCCAAATGCAGTAACTCGCAAAGGCACGAAACTCACGAAATGGGGTAGGCAGGCATTTCGCCATCAAGCGAAAGCTTGCAAAGAAAACCATTGATTGCATAAGTTGATTAACTCATCCAACGGGTAATACAACAAGTCAGGACATGAATTTGTTCGTGTTCTTTCGTGTGTTTCGTGGGCAACAGCTTTTTCTAGTGTGAAGTTCAGGCTGTTACCCTTCCTCATTCCTGCTGCTTTTTGATTTCCCGATACAGCCGGTATTGTTCGTTCTTGTCGGTCATCCGGCTGCCCTCCCAGATTTTTTCATAGCGTGATTCGTCCATCAACGGGCGGGATATTTTGTCGCCCTGAATCAGGCGCAATTCACAAAAGCGTGCCGGGTCGCGGCGGGTGATGATGTTGCCGAAATAGTGCAGCATCGCACGTTGACTATCGCCCAAGCCCGTATTGCGTGCAATGCAGTTGTAGTCCTGCGGCAGTGCCTGTTGCAACGAGGCGACCATGCTGCGATAACTTTTGCCGCTGTCCAGCCAGGGCAGCCAGAGCGTCATTGCAAGTATCCAGATCAGGGTGATGCCGGATGCCCAGTTGACCACCGCACGGCGCATCGAACGGCCCACGCGCCACACCAGCAGTATCCACAGGAAGGTGGCCGTGACGGCGATGACGAAGGGTGCAGTGCGGAAATCCGGTTCGAAACCGGGCTGGTAATCCTTCAGCCAGAGTGTGATCTTGGCGTGGTTATCCAGCAGCAGGCCTGCCCATCCCCACCATAGCAGGATCGCGAGCAGCGCAAAGGTCATCAGGCCAAACCAGTCCAGTGCGTTGGCAGCCCCGCGCTTGAGCATCGAGAGAGACGCGGTGGCCAGCAGCGCGATCGGCAGCAGCATGGGTAGCGCGAACACCTCCTTGATGTTGGGTACGATGCTCAGCACGACGAGCATCACGAGGAAACAGACCAGCGGCAACTGCAGATCGTCTCGTTGCTTCAGGCGCTTTCGTTCACGCCACACCGCCCAGGCTGCCAGCGGCAGGGCCGGCCATGCGAGCCAGGGCAGGTTTTTAAGGTAATAGAAGGCATCCTTGTTGGGGCCGCTGCGCACAAAACTGATCCAGTGGCCGATGTTGTGCTGCCATGCCCAGTCGGTGAATAGTTTTGGTGAGTGCTGGTATAAAAGGTAAGGCCAGACGGTGAGCCAGGGTAGTGCGCAAAGGGCTGCCAGTACGAGGCTGTAAACGTAACGGCGGTTGCGCCAGTTCTGGAACAAGGCGGGTAACAGGGCTGCGATCAGCAGGAACAGCGCCGGTGCGATGAATCCTTTGGACATGAAGCCGATGCCTGTGCCTGTGCCGATCCAGAGGCCGGCACGAAGGGCTCGTTCCTGGCTGTGAGTAAAACCATACAGCATCATCGCGCAACCGGTGAGCAGCGCCAGGTCGGTAATCATCTGGTGCGCTCGCACCAGCATGCCGAGGCAGCCGATCAGGATCACGGCGGCAGCCCAGCCGCGATTTTCGCCATACAGTTTTCGACCCGCCAATCCCAGGAATAGCAGCATCAACGCGCTGTAAAATCCGCTGGCCAGACGTGCGCCATCGTGCAGCGCCAGCAGTGGTGAAAACAGTTTGGCAAATAGCGCCGCTGTCCAGTAGAACAGTGGCGGATTGTTCATGAACGGCTCGCCTGCCAGGGTGGGGGTCAGCCAGTTGCCACCTTGCAGCAGCGAATAAATAACACCGAAGCTGTAAGCATCATCCGGTTTCCATGGATCATGTCCGATCAGTCCCGTTCCCAGCCAGGCCAGGCAAAGCAGACCCAGCATCAATGCCTTGGCAGGTGTGATCGGGTTCGGGTCAGTGGGTTTGATGAAGTACATAGTCTGAAACCAATTGTTAATTACCGATTATCAATTATCAATTGATGTCGTTTATCTTACGAGCTTGATCAGCTGTCCGGCTTGCGGCTCCCCATCGGGAAAGCGCGCGTTGATCAGGCGCAAATAGCGCTGTGCCGACTCGCCCAGTGGTGAGTCTTGCGCGAGTCTGGCAAAGGTGTCGCCTGTCCTTGCGGTGATCACATGCAGCGTGAGCGGTTTGAGCAACTGACTTTCATTGCTGGTGACGGCATGGAAGCTGCGCACTGTGCTGAAAATCTCATCGCGACGCGCCGCCAGATTGTCGGGGGATTTGCTTTTGGCTTGCAGAATGAAAGCCTGATTGTTATGAAAAATCACGCCACCAGCCGTGTCTGGCAGCTCGAATAGTGCGGCGGGCAAACCGTTCACGTTAAGCTGCGAAATCTGAGCGCCATAGCCTGCCATATTCCGTGCGTACTCGCCCGGCGTGCCGGCAGGCGACTCGTCCAGCTTCATCTGCATTTGCACTTCACCCTGCGGGCTGACCGCAATCAGCGCGGTCGGCAGATTGTGCACCTGCCAGGTTTTCGGGAATTGCACTGCGATACCAAGTTCGCCGTGGTAAAAGGCGTTATAACGCACAATGCCCTGATCCGCGTTGTCATTGAATACCAGACCTTCGGTGGCGGCGAGGAATTCACGGCGTCCGGTAAAGTGTTGTGCTGAAGCGAACTTGTCAGCTTCGGCCACGGCTTGTTTCAGTCGTGTATCGTTATCCGGGTGGCTGGCAAACACGCCGTGATAGCGGCGCGGCTCGCGGCCTTCCTGCTTTGCCAGCTGGGCGTCCTGCAATTCCTGGTTTTTCAGCACGCCGATCACGGTGATAATGGCTTGCGGATCGTAATCTGTGCGGGCCAGATATTCGGCGCCCAGACGATCCGCTTCCAGTTCGTGTTCGCGACCATAGCCGGACAGCAAGGCGCCGCCGAGCAGATTGGCCAGATTGTTGCCGCCCATTGTGTTGATGCCGGGGACGAAGATGGAGGCAATGGTCATGCCGATGTTGGCTGCTTGGGCCGCGCTCTGCTGGCGTACCCCGTGACGCGCCGTGACGTGGCCGATTTCATGCCCCAGCACGGCTGCAAGTTCTGCTTCAGAATTCAGATAAGCAAGGATGCCGCGCGTGATGTAGATATAGCCGCCGGGCAGTGCAAAGGCGTTGATGTCAGGCGTGTCCAGTACGGTGAAGTGATACTGCAGGTTGGGGCGATGGCTTTGTTTGGCAATATGTTGCCCGACGTGGTTGACGTAGTCCTGCAGGGCTTTTGAGCCGTAAACCTTATATTGCTTCTTGACCTGTTCGTCGTTCTGGCGACCGATGGCAATTTCCTGGTTTTCCGACATCATCACGAAATCGTTCGATCCGGTGACCGGATTGTTCGCGCAGCCCGCGAGCAGTGAAAGTAACAGGCTAACTATCAGAAAACGCATGGAAATTCCTTGTAAATAGAGGCTGCTTGCGCCGAAAACAACGAAGGGCAGCTAATGCTGCCCTTCGATGGGTTGGCGTGCGAAGAGTTCCCTCGCAGCACTGCTTTTTAAGCAGCTGCCTTTGTGCCGTATTTTTGACGGAACTTGTCGATACGGCCAGCGGTATCAACAATTTTCTGCGTGCCGGTGTAGAACGGGTGGCATTCAGAGCAAACTTCGACGTTCAGCGTGGTTTTAACCATCGATGAATTTGTTTTGAAATTATTGCCGCAACTGCAAGTTACGGTAATTTCATGGTATTCCGGATGTGTATTTGCTTTCATTTTTTCTTCCTTGCGGGTGATTTGATGCGGCGGGTGTGCGCATGCTAGTTAAAGGCTAGGCCGAGCATTATCCATAGAATGATGAGGCAGCGCAAATATTTCTATATCGGTATTTCCTGAACACAGAGGACGGCAAGCTTAGGGCAAATGGAAGCGCAGGGAGGACAGGGATTCGAGTTGTCCCGGGTCGGTCAGCGTGTCAGTAAAATCCAGCCGAAAGATGCGCTTATCGCAACGCACATCCAGTCCATCGCAGTCTACGGCTATGACCTTTGCATCGGATTTATTTACGCCGTGAACGTGCAGCAAAAGCTGCTGCACAGTGCCCATCTGATGCGCGTTGATCTCGAGCAAGGACGCATCTTCATGTTGGGCAAAATTTGCTGCCTGTGCAACGGTATAGGTTTTAAGGTTGATCCAGTGGATTCGGCCCACGCCGCCGATATAACGAATGGCCGTGGGCTCAATGCGGTAGAAGGAAAAATCCAGCATCATGAAATCGGCGGCTTCCGGGAAGTGGCGCAGGTATCGGGCGGCGGGTAGCTTTTGGTCGGGCAGTTGATGTGCATCGCCTGCCACGGTCACCCGTCCTTGCATTTGAATGGCAGGATCGCTTTGATTATGCGTAATCAGGCTCACGCGCGGATCGCTCTCGATATTTCGGGTGTGTTCGGCCAGCGCGCTGATATAGATCAGCAGGCTGCCGTTGTGATCGACCAGATAAGGCGTTATGGAGCCAAACGGGTAACCATCGAGCTTTTTTGACAGGGTGCATAATGCGCCATAGCGGTGGGCGCGCAGCAGGCATCGTGCTTCGGCAGCGTTGCTCATGCTGATAGCTTGATTGCGGTCAGAGCCAGTCGACGGCCAAGCGCCATGCACAGTTTTTTCTCGGTGTCGGAGATGGGTTGATCACTGGTCAATCCGGCCACATGGCTGGCGCCGTAGGGCGTGCCCCCGCTGGTAGTGCCGGCCAGTTCCGGTTCGGAATAAGGGATGCCGGTGATGAGCATGCCGTGATGCAGCAGCGGCAACATCATGGACAGCAGGGTGCTTTCCTGGCCGCCGTGCATGCTGCTGCTGGACGTGAACAGGGCTGCGGGTTTGCCGACTAGCGTATGCTTCATCCACAGTCCGCCCGTGCCGTCCCAGAAGTATTTCATCGCTGCCGCCATGTTGCCGAAACGGGTCGGGCTGCCCAGCGCCAGAGCGATACATTCTTCAAGATCGCAAAGTTGTGCGTAAGGTGCGCCGCTATTGGGAATGGCAAGAGAAGTCGCCTCGCAGTTGCTTGATATGTCAGGAACGGTACGCAGTCGTGCGCGCACTCCGGAAACGGTTTCAACGCCACGCGCGATGAGTTGCGCCATTTGACGTGTCGCACCGTGCTGGCTGTAATACAGCACCAATATTTCTTTGTCGGTTATCATGCGCGCATTATAAGGAATCGACACCCGCATGCAAAGTCAGCACTTACAGGCTTTTATCCGTTTTGTAACCGCGCGTTTCAGGCAGGACCGCTGTGTGCAGATCGCGGCGAGTCTGACCTTCACCACGCTGTTGTCGGTGGTGCCGTTGATTACCATTGCGCTGACGCTCTTTTCGGCGTTTCCGGTATTCGGCGATTTTTCAACCGAGATCAAAACATATTTGCTGGGTAATCTGATGCCGGAAACGGCAGGTCGTGTGATTACACGCTATATGGAACAATTCGCCGAGAGCGCGGGCAGGCTGAGTGCGGTGGGCGTGGTCTTCCTGGCCGTGACGGCGATGCTGATGATGCTGACCATCGATCACGCCTTCAATACCATCTGGCGCGTGACCCGTCCGCGCACGATGCTTAAACGACTGGTTATTTACTGGGCGGTACTCACGTTAGCGCCAGTTCTGGTGGGTGCAAGTCTGTCGCTGACTTCATGGCTGGTCGGCCTGTCGATGGGCTATGCAAAACATATTCCGATCTTCGGTGTAGGGATGCTCAAATCGCTGCCGGTATTGTTCACCACGCTGGCATTCGCGATGCTGTTCCGTCTGGTGCCCAATCGCTATGTGCCGCTGGCACACGCATTGATCGGCGGCATCGTGGCCTCGGTATTGTTTGAGACGATGAACCGCGTGTTCGGTTACTACATCAGCCATTTTCCGACCTACAAACTCGTCTACGGCGCGTTCGCCAGTGTGCCGATTTTCCTGATGTGGGTTTATTTTTCATGGTTGACGATCCTGTTGGGCGCGGTGGTTGCTGCCTCTCTTCCTCATTGGCGCACGCCGGAGGCGCAGTACTTGCCGGCCGTGGTAAAAATGCTGGACGCGTTGCGGGTGCTGCAGATCATGTCGCGCGCTATGCAGCGGGGTGAGGTGCTGACGATACCGGTTTTGTCGAAGCAGTTGCGTCTGGGGTTTTACTCTCTGGAACAGATTATGGAGCGCTTGACCTGCGCCAACCTGGTGCGTAAAGCGGAGGGGCAGGGCTGGCTGATGATGCGCGATGCCGCCCATATCCGTGCGACGGAATTGCTGCATTTGTTCGTGCTGGATCAAAGCGTACTGTTGGCTGAGCAAGGCCATGACCCGTTAAAACAATGGCTGGCAACGTGTGCTGCACAGCTCGAACAAAGCACAGATGTTAGTCTGCAGGCGCTGTTTGATAAGGCGGCTGTGTGAGGCGTCGTGCAGGTAATGGTTGAGCACAGGCGGTGCTATCGTTTAGAATGCACAACTTGACCTTGGGAATTAAAATTTGTCAGCGCCCGCCTTAGTCGAAATTCACGACCTTAACTTTACCTATGATAAGCGCCCTGTATTGCAGGGTATCAATATGACGTTTCCGAAAGGAAAGCTGGTTGCGATCATGGGTTTGAGCGGTTGCGGAAAGACGACCTTGCTGCGCCATATCGGCGGCGCGCTTAAACCTACTAAAGGTTACGTCAAGATGGACGGGCAGGTGATGCATGAACTGGATGCGGATGGCCTGTATTTGATGCGCCGCAAGATGGGGATGCTGTTCCAGTTTGGTGCGCTGTTCACCGATATGTCGGTGTATGACAACGTGGCATTTCAAATGCGTGAGCATACCGATTTGCCGGAAGATCTCATTCATAGTCTGGTCATGATGAAGCTGCACGCGGTTGGATTGCGCGGCGCACAAAATATGATGCCGTCCGAGCTGTCCGGTGGAATGGCGCGGCGCGTGGCATTGGCACGCACTGTAGCGCTCGATCCGATGCTGATCATGTATGACGAGCCTTTTGCGGGTCTTGACCCGATCTCTATGACGGTCATCGGCGATCTGATACGCACGCTGAACGATGCGTTAGGCGCTACCTCGATTATCGTCACGCATGACATACAAGAGTCGCTGAAGATCGTGGACTACGTCTATTTTATGGCCGGCGGTGTGATTGTTGCGGAAGGAACGCCCGATGAGTTGCGTGCTTCAGAAAAAGATTTCGTGCATCAGTTTGTGCATGGCGAGATGGATGGCCCGGTGCCGTTCCATTACCCCGGCGTTGATTATCGCCAAGCTTTAAATTTGCGGGCCTGACATTATGCCAGTGGTTAGTACTATAAGAGCAATCGGACATCGTATCGTCGACGCGGTTTGGCGTATCGGCGTGGCGGCGCGCTTCTTTTTTCTGACGTTGCTGTATTCCGGGAACAGTTTCAGACGTTTCCATCTGATTATAAAAGAGTTATTTTCAACGGGTGTGATGTCGCTGATCATCATTGTCGTCGCGGGTTTGTTCGTCGGCATGGTACTGGGTTTGCAAGGTTATGAAACGCTCAAGCGCTACGGTTCGGAGTCGGCGCTGGGGGTGATGGTGGCGCTGGGGCTGGTACGCGAGCTGGGGCCGGTGATGGCCGCATTGCTGTTCGCCAGTCGTGCGGGTTCGGCGATGACGGCGGAAATCGGTCTGATGAAGGCGACAGAGCAAATCTCGGCGATGGAGATGATGGCGGTTAATCCGATTGCGCGCATCGTAGCGCCGCGTTTCTGGGCCGGCGTGATTTCAATGCCACTGTTGGCCGCTCTGTTCAGTGCAGTGGGAATATTCGGCGGCTATCTGGTCGGGGTGGTGCAGATCGGTGTGGATGAGGGGTCTTTCTGGTCGCAAATGCAGGCGGCAGTGGATTTTCGTGAGGACATCATGAATGGGGTCATCAAGAGTCTGGTGTTCGGTATCGTGGTGACGGTGATCGCTCTGTTCGAAGGTTTTGATGCGCCGCCCACCGCCGAAGGGGTGTCGGGCGCTACGACTCGCACCGTGGTCACTTCGTCGCTGGCCATTTTGATGTTGGATTTTGTAATGACTGCAATCATGTTTAGAGGGGCTTGAGAGATGGGACGCACGACGTTAGATTTATGGGTAGGCATGTTTGTGGTGGCAGGGATCGCCGCATTGGTGATGTTGGCGATGAAGGTGGGTAACCTCGGTACATACAATGTGTCCGAAACTTATCAGGTGCACGCTTATTTTAGCAATATTGGCGGGCTGAAGCCCAAGGCGTCGATCAGAAGCGCCGGTGTGCTGGTGGGTCGTGTTACATCGATCTCACTGGATACGGAGCGTTACGAAGCTAACGTGGTGATGAGCCTGGATAAACGCTATCAGTTTCCCAAGGATACCTTCGCCAATATTCTGACGTCAGGTTTATTGGGTGAGCAATACATCGGTCTGATGCCAGGCGGAGAAACCGAGATGCTGAAAAACGGCGAGCAGTTGAAGCAGACGCAATCGGCAATGGTGCTGGAAGATTTGATCGGCAAGTTCATGTACAGCAAAGCCTCAGAAGCGACTAAATAGGAGTTGAAATGAAAAAGTTTTTACTGGAAGTAGTGGTAGGTTTATCCCTTTTTGCCGGCGCAGCACACGCTGAAATGACTGCACCCGATGTGCTGATCAAGGATACGGCGCAGGAAGTCATTGCGATCGTCAAGCAGGATTCGGGCAACAAGGCGGATACGCATAAGAAAATTCTGGCGCTGGTCGATGCCAAGGTCTTGCCCAACTTTGATTTCACCCACATGACTCAACTGGCGGTGGGCAAGTATTGGAAGCAGGCGACCCCTGAGCAGCAAAAGGCGCTGGTGGCCGAGTTCCGCAACATGCTGGTGCGTACTTACACCAATGCGTTTACGATGTATCGCGATCAGAAGGTGGAAGTGAAACCTTTGAAAATGGGCGCAGCTGACAAGGAGATTGTCGTCAATACACGCATTATCAAGTCGGGCGGTCAGCCGACCAGCGTCGATTACAGGATGGAAAAAATGGCCGACGGATGGAAGGTGTATGACGTGGTCATCGAAGCGGTGAGTATGGTCACCAATTACCGTGGCCAGTTTTCGACGACGATTCAACAATCAGGCATCGATGCGCTGATCAAGGAGTTGTCCGGTATGAATGCAGGTGCGGTGCACAAGGCAGAAGCGAAGTGACAACAGGCGACAGTCTTGTGCTGACTGGCCGGTTGACGATGTCTACCGTGCCTGCGCTGTACGAAACAGGTTTGCAACGTCTGGAAAGTGAAGACTTGCTGGTGGATTTTTCAAAAGTCGAAGCGGTTGATTCGGCGGCGGTGAGTATGTTGCTGGGTTGGTCAAGAGCGGCGAAGAGTAAAAAACGCAGCTTGAGTGTTACGGGTTTGCCGGATGATTTGTTGAGTCTTGCAAATCTGTACGGTGTTGCCGAGATGTTGCCAAAATAACCGGTTCCAGGTTCTCACCCGTTTTCAAGAAGTACGAATTTTAAAATCAGCCTAGGACAGACATGGTCACTCCGGAAAGCATTCAAGTCGATATCGCGAAAAATATGGCGACGACACATTTAACTGTTATCGGCGATGGTCAGCATTTCGAGGCTGTCGTTGTCAGCGAAGAATTTGCCGGCAGAAACCGTATACAACGCCAGTTGCTGGTCTATAAAACCCTTGGTGAGCGGATGAACGGTGAGATTCACGCGCTGTCGATGAAAACCTATACGCCGGAAGAATGGTCGAAAGTAACCAATTGATAATTATCAATTGTCAATTATCAATTACCAATTAGAACAATGCAAAAACTAGCTATACAAGGCGGTTATCGCCTCAACGGTGAGGTGCAGATTTCCGGCGCCAAGAACGCGGCGCTGCCGATTATGTGTGCCAGTCTGCTGACGGCGGATGAGTTGCATTTGAGCAATCTTCCCGACATGCACGATGTCAAAACCATGGTCAAGTTGTTGCAGCAAATGGGCGTTCAGGTTGATGCCGCTTTGCAAGCTGCCACATTCAATGCGGCGAAGGTGGATAAGCTTGAGGCGCCCTATGATATGGTGAAAACCATGCGCGCCGCAATCCTGGTGCTGGGGCCCACGCTGGCGCGGTTTGGCGAAGCGCGTGTTTCCTTGCCCGGAGGTTGTGCCATCGGTTCACGTCCGGTAGACCTGCATATCAAGGGCTTGCACGCGATGGGCGCGGATATCCAGA
>JBBRBS010000020.1:0-21050 GCA_038205615.1 Burkholderiales bacterium
AAGCCCAACCGGAAACGGTTGGGCTTTTTGCTTTGCTGAAAATATAGGTTTATGACCAGCTTGAAGGCAGTGCAGGCCTTGCGCAACAGCGTAACCCAAGGCTTGTAGCGACAAATCTAACGCGAATTTGGGCTGGAGATCAAGCAAGGTCATTCCCGGATCAGGTCCGGGACAGGCTAAGACTCCTTGCAAACAAAAAGCCCAAACGGAATCGGATGGGCTTTTGCTTTGTGCAGAATAAATATGTCAATCGATTGGTATTTTGCCAACCATTTGATTGTATGGATATTCTCTTAAGAATTATTCCGCATTTTAATTTTCATATTTCTCACTGCAAATATCGCCATGTTATGTCTTCGCGTGTGCCGTTGCACGGACATGTGAGTTACATGCTTTTTGTCTATAACGGCTTGTTCTATCGCCGATAATCCATTAGGCATGCAGATTGCGAATCTATTAAATTCGATGATGTTAGCCCGAAATGTATAGGTAATCCGGCATATATGCATATCAAAACTTTGGGCGTATGTTTCTTTCCTGACTTAAACGCAATTTGCCTTTGAAAAGATAAGTGCATCAGGCAGACAATTATGTGGAATGAAGCGAATGCTCGGGTACGGATGACGCCTTAACTGGAGGAATTCACCGCAGCCAGTTGTCCGAATTAATATTTTAAGGGCAGGGCGAAGTACAACTGGGGGAAAACTAATTCAACAATAATTCAAATGTGGAGGATTAGCATGGGGGCGGCTGATTTAGGCAGTTTTATCGAGTTGCAAGATTCGCACTTTGCAAACTTTCAATTCCAGAGTTTATCTGGTCGATTCAAATCAGCATGTATTTTTTTGATGGCTTTGCCACCGCCAGTGCTGGCGAGTGTGATCGGACAGGTGGATGCTGATGTGATGAGTGTTTCGAATCGCCTTGTTTTGGAGAGTCGTCATGAATAACATCAAGCAATTTGATCCGTTATGCGAAATTGCCTGCATCGATCCGTTTTTGAGTATTGAAGATATATTCAACCGGTTGATCATGCATCCTGGGTTTAGTGACGGTATTGAACCACAGGATAAGATGGAAGCGAAAAGAAAGCAGGGTGAGCTTATGGTTCGCTGCGAGGGTAAGGATGGCCTGGATACGCTCTGGGATCTGAGGTGGATATAAACTCTGCTAAATCCATCTGTAACAATGGAGCGCTTGAACTGAGTTTGAATTAAGAAGAGCGGATTTGGCGGCTGGAAAAGGTGATTGTATAGATTTTACCGCTGTGAACCCACGACCAAGCCGCCAGACCAATCAAGTGGCGGGTAATGCCAATTTAAGCGCAGTCTCAAACGAGTCTGCGATTGATCCTAGGAGAATATCATGAGTCACGCGACAGCAGGATTTCAAAAAATTTCCCGGCACGACAACCTGTTTCAGGAACATGTGCACGATGCCTACAAAGCCCGAACCAAGCCGCAAGAACCCACAGTCTGTCCTCAATGCGGCGCAGTATTTCATGACGGGCGCTGGCAGTGGCTGAGTAAGCCTGATGGCGCACACAGTGAAACTTGCCCTGCCTGTCACCGCATACACGATCAATTTCCAGCCGGTTTTCTGAGCATGAAGGGCGAATTCTTTCAATCTCATCGTGACGAAATCATGCATCTGCTGCATAACCATGAGAAACGGGAACGTGCCGAACACCCGCTCAAACGCATCATGTCAGTTGAAGACAAACTGGGTGAAACACAGGTTACAACGACTGATATTCATCTGGCGCGGGGCATGGGGGAAGCGTTGCATCACGCTTATCAGGGCGAGTTGGAATACCATTACAATCCTGAACAGAATTTGTTGAGAGTGAACTGGGCGCACTAATTGAACTATTCATGTTAAACCTACCTGGAATGACTATCCGGATCGCGTTCACCCTCGCCGGCTGTTATATGAAACCTGCTCTGCGCGGAGCTGAGCTGGCATAGCTACACCAGCAATGCTGGTGTAGCGTCTGTGGTAAATTATTTCATCGCACAACGGCAGCGGCTTCCTCTATTAGTTCGCGCAGGGGTTTTTATGACGTGTATAAAACAGCTGGTTTTTTCATTGTGTCTGTTCTCATGCATGCAAGCCTATGCTCATGCCGAGCCTGGCGAAGGGCGGGGTAAGCTGCTTTATGCGACCCATTGCAACGCATGCCATAGCGCTGAAATTCACTGGCGCGACAAGAGGTTGGCAGTGGACTGGAGCAGTCTGCTGATTCAGGTTCGGCGCTGGCAAAGTAATATTGATATGCACTGGCGTCGCGACGAAATCACCGATGTTGCTCACTATCTGAATGCGCTTCATTATGGTTTTCCTGAACCCGGCCACCAGGGGGCTTTGCAGGGTGAAAAGATAGATCATGCGGGGCAATAAAATCTGCTTCAGGGGGAGCAGTATGAACATTATAGGCATCGATTTTGGGGTAATCCCCCCTGAAATTAGTTGCAGTTAGAAGTAGAATTTTCTCACTTGGTAATTGGAGGAAGTTTTACATGAAGAACTCGCGCTTTTCAGACAGTCAGATCATTGCCGTACTTAAGCAGGCCGAGGGCGGCAGCCCTGTTCGATGAACCGGCGCGCCGTCAGGCGACCTCTAATCCGGAAGGGACTGCCAGTGCCTTCAATTCAAAATGGGCAAGCTCAAAATATCCGCCTGGGCTCGCACGATTATTTTCCCGTACAGCAGTCGGCCTTCCTGCTGAAAAAGATCTGACCCGATGCACAAGCCTTTCTGGCTGAGCCGGTACTAATACGGTACTGGCCTATTTCGACGATAACCAGTGCGCCGCCCCCAGAGATGCATGCCGTATGCAAATCTTGAAGTGCTGCACCTGGTCAAAGTGCCCATTGCGGTATCACTTGCATATGGCCTCGAAATGCTGGTGCAGGAGCGCTGAATCGCATCGATTGATCTGGGCGGAGGCACACACTGGTGTTGTCACGATCATGGCGTTTACAACGGAGTGTTTGAGGCCAAAGCCGTAGCCCGCGCTATAGAAAGCGGCAGAGGCGGCCATGATCGAACTGTCCACCAGTATGGCCAGTCATGTCAGCCTTCCTTATATCGCAACGGTTGAGGCTGACCCGCGCCATCTTGAGTTGAATCTTAATCGAACGAGCTGGAGCGTCTGGTGCTTTCAGTGATCGAGCGATGCTATGGCCCGGTTGAGCAGGTACTGCATGACGCGCGCATTACCAGCAAGAATGTGGAACGGTGATGTTTGTCTGCGGACCTACCCGTATGCGGCCGGTGCTGCGGTTCAGGCAGGGGAACTGGGTGGTATCGTGACGCCACTTTGGACTTAACCCGCATCGATGTTCAGGCTGACATTGTCCACAGCGATAAAATCGACGAAGCGGCGTGCGACGTTCCTGAACATGAGTTGCACCATCTCAAACCCATGCAAAATTTCGGAGCAGGCGGTACTGTATGCGATTGTCACTCGACAAAATGGCTCGTGAAACAGGCTTGCTGCTAAAACGGATTAATTCAGGCGTGGCAGGCAAAAAAAACCGGCCTGAGCCGGTTTTCTGTTTCCTTGATTCTTAGTCTTTTTTGAACAGTTGTGACACCATCCACAATGCAAAGCCTGTTGCCAAAATTGCTGTACCTACGGATGCTACGGTAGCGACGATCGACATATTTTCTCCTCCCGAGAGATGCTTAATTGAACATTAAAAACAACTGTGCGAATCGTAGCACAATTCTTTTTTAAGTAAAATATATATCGCATAGCTTTGCAAGCCCGACGACATTCAATCGTAGGCAAATATGGTTGCAAGAGAGGGAATTACAGGGGGAGTCGCTTGATAAACTCCAACCTGTCGGAGCTGTTTATTTGCTTTTAATGGCCTGAGTAACCATCCAGGCGGCAAAGCTGACGGCGAGTGTTGCGGTGAATATAGAGGCTACTGTAGCGATAATGGCCATTTTTATTTTACCTTCCCTTGGATTTATAAGATTCAACTGCCGATTTAATAGTCGACTGAACCAATTCGTATTATATAAGCAATTTGCTCGGGAATGCACGCGCTTGCAAAGTGGGTACAACGATCGTGTAAATCGCTTGGATTTGGATTAATGTTTTTATACGGGTATTATCGCTTCGCTATGAAAAAACTCTATATTAAAACCTATGGCTGCCAGATGAACGAGTATGACTCGGACAAGATGGCGGATGTGTTGCGTGCGTGCGACGGGATGGTGTCGACAGACAAGATTGAAGAGGCTGACGTCATTTTGTTCAACACCTGTTCGATCCGCGAGAAGGCAGAAGAGAAGGTGTTCTCCGATTTGGGCCGTGTGCGCCCGCTTAAACTGGCTAATCCGAATCTGATCATCGGCGTGGGTGGCTGTGTCGCCAGTCAGGAGGGTGATGTAATCATCAGGCGCGCGCCCTACGTGGACGTGGTTTTCGGGCCGCAGACACTGCACCGCCTGCCTGATCTGATCAATGCGCGGCGCAAGTCAGGACGCCCGCAAGTAGACATCAGTTTTCCAGAAATCGAAAAATTCGATCATCTGCCAACGCCTCAGACCACGTCGGCATCAGCCTTTGTGGCCATCATGGAGGGTTGCAGCAAGTACTGTACGTTCTGCGTGGTGCCTTATACGCGCGGCGAAGAAGTGTCGCGACCCTTTGCCGACGTGATGAAGGATATCGCCGAGCTGGCAGAGCAGGGTGTCAAAGAAGTGACGTTGATCGGGCAGAACGTGAACGCCTATGCCGGCGCGACTGAAGATGACGATACGGTGGATTTCGCCTATTTGTTGCAAGCCATCGCCGAACTGCCTGAAATCATCCGCATCCGTTACTCGACTTCGCACCCCCGCGATATGAATCAGCGTTTGATCGATGTGTACGCGAGTACGCCGAAGCTGGTCAGTCATCTGCATCTGCCGGTACAGTCAGGTTCCGATCGCGTGCTGGCGGCAATGAAGCGCGGACATACCGTGCTTGAATACAAGTCCGTGATTCGCCGTGTGCGCGCGGTGCGTCCTGATATCTGTGTCACGTCGGATTTTATCGTAGGCTTCCCGGGCGAGACCGAGCAGGATTTCGAATTGACCCTGAAGCTGATCGACGAAATCGGTTTCGATAACAGTTTCAGTTATCTGTATAGCCCGCGTCCCGGC
Source organism: Burkholderiales bacterium (assembly GCA_038205615.1). Taxonomy (GTDB): domain Bacteria; phylum Pseudomonadota; class Gammaproteobacteria; order Burkholderiales; family Gallionellaceae; genus Gallionella. Next base: position 5,165 of record JBBRBS010000020.1, read on the forward strand.
ACACCCGCTGCCGAGATGACAGACACCACCCCTCTGGATGTGAAGTCCGCCCGCTTGAAACGTCTGCAGGATCGCTTATCCTCGCAAGAGGATGCGGTGGGGCAAGCTATGCTAGGTTCAGTGCAGCGCGTGTTGGTGGAAGGGGTCTCCAAAAAGGATGTGCTGGAAATGGCCGGGCGTACCGACAACAACCGCGTGATCAATTTCCGTGGTTCGCCCGGCATGATAGGCCGCTTCGTCGATGTGACGGTGACCGAAGTCGTCAGGCACACGCTGCGCGGCGAACTGCTGGGTAAGGTGGCATGAAATCGACCGACAACAAGCCAAAATTATCGCTGACCGTGCAGTATGTCAGCACGTTGCTGTCTGTGCCGCCACGAGCGGCCTGGCGCAGATGGATCAAGGCAGCACTGCAACTTGATGTGAGCGTGACGCTGCGCATCGTGGATGAGGAAGAGGGACGTGAGCTGAACAAGGCTTATCGCGGCCGCGATTACGCGACCAACGTGCTGACTTTTGTCTATGACGATACCGAGCCGTTGTCGGGCGATGTGGTGATCTGCGCACCGGTGGTGGCAAGAGAGGCCGCCGAGCAGGGCAAGGAGTTATTGACGCATTACGCTCATCTGGCCATCCACGCCGCGCTGCATTTGCAAGGCTATGACCATGAGATAGACGCCGAAGCCGAAGAGATGGAAGCGCTGGAAACAGCACTGATGTTAAAATTACGTTATCCTGACCCTTATAAAGAAACCTGACACCCCAAAAATGGACGAACCTGAGAGTCACAAACCCACCCTGTTGGAACGTTTATCCGCACTTTTGTTGCGCGAGCCGGAAGACCGTGAGCAACTGGTCAAGTTGCTGCACGGTGCTTACGAAAATAATTTGCTGGACGCAGATGCGCTGTCGATGATGGAAGGCGTGTTGCAAGTATCTGAACGTCAGGTGCGTGAAATCATGATTCCCCGCGCACAGATGGATGTGATCGACATCAGTCAGCCACCCGAGGCATTCATCCCCTTTGTCATCGATACGGCGCACTCGCGCTTCCCTGTGGTTGAAGGCGACAAGGACAATATCATCGGCATTTTGCTGGCTAAAGATTTGTTGCGCTACTATGCTGGCGAAGAGTTCGATGTGCGCGATATGCTGCGTCCGGTGGTATTCGTGCCGGAGGCGAAGCGAGTCAACGTGCTGCTGCGCGAATTTCGCAGCAATCGTAACCACATTGCGCTGGTGGTGAATGAATACGGCGGCGTGTCGGGCATGGTGACGATAGAGGATGTGCTGGAACAAATCGTAGGCGATATCGAGGACGAATACGACTTCGATGCGGATGAGGACAATATCATTGCAGATGGCTCAGGACAGTACCGCGTCAAGGCGGATACCGAGATTGCCGATTTCAACGCAGCGCTGGGGACGGATTTTGGCGCTGATGATTGCGATACAGTAGGGGGGTTGGTGCTCAAAGCGGCCGGGCAACTTCCAAAATGTGGCGATCAACTTTATCTGGGCGAGCTGATCTTTACCGTGCTGCGGGCTGACAGTCGCAGGCTGCATACCTTGCTGGTAGAGAGAAAAAATATTGTTTAGTGTAACAGGTTGATTTGTTGGTAATTTTATCGAATTGTGCGTTGAGTTTTTAAAGGCTGTGCCTGACTAAATGGCCTGTTATCGATGATAATTTAACGGCTTGTCCGGGACTAATTAATAGCACAGTCAATTGGGGGTACTTATGCATCCTGAAGATACAGAGGCGCGTGATAAATTTCTGTTCACGCTGGAGTGGTTGCTGGCGGTAACCCGGCGCCATTCTGATTGTGTTCAGTTTGGACTGGCGCATATCGATTATGAAAGCGCCAGAGTCCTCGGCGAGACTTACGGTGCACAAGACGCGTCCAAAAGGCTGGATGAGGTGGCGCATTCCTTGCGCAAGGCTTTTCGCAAGACGGATATGGTGGCGCGTGACGGGGTCGATTTATGGATTCTGGTGCCTTTTACCCCCCCGGAAGAAAAGTTTATCGACAAGATCAGGTATATCATTGATACGGTATCGCAGTGCGGCTTACAGATAGTTGCGCGAGATATTTCCTTTTTTTTACTACCCGCTGGATTGGATGGACTCGACGCAGAGCATTCTTCACTGGCATTTCTGACCCATCTCAAGAATAACCGTTTTGATCTGGCCTGCCGCGAAATTTTATTGCCGGCAACTGACAGTACGCTCTGACCGTGATCACCTTCGAGCTGGATTCTCAGGCGTCACACAGGCTTTGTATGCACGGTTTAGTGAGCAGATAAACAGTCCAGATAGACGGTTGCATCAGGCTGGGTGCGGTTGCGTTGCGCCTGCCAGATCATTTCGCTCAGGCATTCCATCATCCGATGTTGCGCATCGTGTTCGGATTCGAATTGACGGGTCAGACGCACGAAATGCGCGCGGATTCCCGGCGGTTGATCGATGGAGATCTGTTCTTCGATAGTCAGGTGCATCATCAGATGCAGGAAAGGATTGGCCTCGCCCTGTTCCGGCAGGTATTCTTTATCCAGATAACGTGCCGGGTCTTCGAACATCGAAAAATATTCGGGATGTTTTTCGATCAGCTGGGCTGCCAGATCCTCCAACGGCATCAGCAACTCTTTGGCGCGGCGCTTGCGCCATGATTCAAAAAGAAACTGACGCGCTTCATCTCGTGTGGGATTAAAAAACATCACTTATCCTTGTATTCGCATAAATCGTAGATGAGGCACTCGCCGCATTTCGGTGATCGTGCACGGCAGATATAGCGGCCGTGCAAGATCAGCCAGTGATGCGCGTCGAGTAGATAGTCTTTAGGGATCACGCGGAGCAGTTTCTTCTCAACTTCCAGCACTGTCTTGCCCGGCGCCAGTCCGATGCGATTGCTGATGCGGAAGATGTGCGTATCCACGGCGATGGTGGGCTGGCCGAATGCGGTATTGAGGATCACGTTGGCGGTCTTACGCCCCACGCCGGGCAGGGCTTCGAGCGCCTCGCGCGTAGTCGGCACCTGACCTTCGTGTTGTTCGACCAGAAGGCGGCAGGTCTGAATCACATGCTTTGCCTTCGTTCTGTACAGTCCGATGCGCTGGATATACTCCGTCAGTTTTTCTTCACCCAATTCGAGTATCGCCTGCGGCGTATTTGCGACCGGATAAAGATACCGTGTGGCGGCATTAACGCTAATATCGGTGGCCTGCGCGGACAGCATCACGGCCACTAATAATTCAAAAGGAGAGTGGTATTCCAGTTCGGTGGTCGGGTGCGGATTAGCCGCTTTCAGGCGCTCAAATATTTGGCGGCGTTTGTCGGCGTTCATGCCGCCTGTGTCTGAACCGCCTGGATGGCCGCTGAACGTGCTTTGGCTTCCGCGCGCAGATTCAGCCAGTTCTTGCCGGCGATCAGCAGACCCAGCGCGATAAAAGCGCCGGGAGGCAATATCGCCAGCAGGAAGCCGTGGTAATTCGGTATCACCGTGATGACCAGCGACTTGGCAGATTCACCCAGTGCCATGTCGATGCCGGACAGCAGGGTGCCGTGACCTGCGATTTCGCGCATTGCCCCCAGCACTGCGAGCACAGCGGTCAGTCCCAGTCCCATCGCCATGCCGTCCATCGCAGATTGCATGGGCGGATTTTTCGCGGCAAATGCCTCAATGCGGGCAAGCACAATACAGTTGGTGACAATCAGCGGAATGAAAATGCCCAGCACCACATACAGCGAATACATGTAGGCGTTCATCAGGTACTGGACGACGGTGACCAGTACAGCGATGATCAAAATGAACACTGGGATGCGCGCTTCATTGGGGACGATGGTGCGGATCGGCGCGATCGCAGCACTCGATAAAGCCATCACCAGCGCCGTCGCCAATCCCAGGCTTACGCCATTAACTACCGTGGAGCTGACGGCCAGAATGGGGCACATGCCGAGCAGTTGTACGACGCCGGTATTCTGTTTCCAAACGCCGTTGTACAGAATATCCTTGAATTCCTGATAGGTCATGGCTTTTTCCCTTTGATCGGATCGGATGGTGCAAACAAGGCATCATGGTGCAACTCGAAATACTGAAGGGCTTTGTGTACTGCTTTCACGACCGCGCGCGGCGTGATGGTGGCGCCTGCCATGTAGTCGAACTGACCGCCGTCCTTTTTGACTTTCCAGTCACCCGGCTGTGTGGCGGATTTCCCGTCAAATCCCTTGATCCAGTTGCTGCGCGCAATTTCGATGTAGTCGCCCAACCCAGGCGTTTCCTTGTGGGAGACTACTCGCACGCCGGCCAATTCGCCGTTAGATTTTATCGCGACGAGCAGCGTGATCCTGCCGCTATAGCCGTCAGGGGCGACCGCTTCGAGCACCAGCACTGACGGTTTATCCAGAAGGCGCGCGCGGTAGGCCGTGGTCGTGCCATCATTGCCCAGCAAGGCGTCAGCTTTGATCTGCTGTGTATCCTTGATGATATCGTTATCGAACATGTCTTGCGGCACGATCTGCGAGATCAGTTTCAGCTTTTCGGCCTCTTCGCTTTGTGCAATCTTGTCATGTGTCTGTGCGTATGTGAAGGCCAGGATAGCTGTGCCGATCAGCGCGAAAGCTAGCAGGTTCACTGCAGTGTGAAACGAGGCGCGTGCCATCGTGCGCCTCATGACTGTGCCCCCTTCTTGCCGAATATCTTCGGTTGTGTGTACGCGTCGATCAGCGGCACGCAGATGTTCATCAGTAGCGTGGCGAAGGCCATACCATCCGGAAAACCGCCGAATGCGCGTATCAGATAGGTCAGCAGTCCGGCGCCCGCCGCAAATATGATCTTTCCGCGCGGCGTGGTAGGCGAGGTGACAGGATCGGTCAGGATGAAGAACGCGCCCAGCATTGCGGCACCGGAGAACCAGTGGAACATAGGTTCGACGTAGTGGGCAGGATCCAGCAGATGGAAGATGCCGGCGGTGATGAACAGGGTGGCGAGATACGCTACCGGAATGTGCCAGCTGATCAGGCGGCGGGCTAACAGATAAAATCCTCCCAGCACGAATCCTGCCGCCACCCATTCGCTGCCGATGCCTGCCAGTCGGCCGTAGATTGGCATATCGAGGATGTCTTTGATCTGTCCGTTCAGGTGCAGTTGAGTTTTGAGCGTGTCCAGCGGGGTGGCCATCGTGATGGCGTCGAGCTTGACGCCATCGGGCAGGACGCCCTGGAAAATATAGTTCAGCTGTTCGAGGAAGCTCAGCGAAACTTCGCCCAGTCCGTTTGGCGTCAGCCAGTGTGTCATGTACACCGGAAACGAGATGATCAGCACTGCGTAGCCTATCATCGCCGGGTTGAACGGATTGTTGCCTAAGCCCCCGTACAGATGTTTGGAGACGCTGATGGCGAATGCGGTGCCGACCACGACCATCCACCACGGGGCAAGCGGCGGGATGGACAGCGCGAGCAGCCATGCGGTGAGCAGCGCGGTGTTGTCCTTGAGGCAGGGTGTCACCGGTTTGTTCTGAGCTTTCAGCATCAGCGCCTCGGTGGCGAGCGCAGTGACGCTGGCCAAGGTCAGTGACACCAGAATGGCCGGGCCATAAAACCACACGTACAGCGCAATGCCCGGAATCAGCGCTAACAGCACGTTGAGCATGATATGGGACACGCTGACCGGGCGGGTGATGAAGGGTGAAAAAAATCCGGGCATATTAACCTTCGATGAGAGACTCGCATAGCGAGACTACATTGCGCATTCCCGCAGATGGGAACGCGTAAAGAGGGGCGGAGACGGGCAGGATGAAGTTCATGGTTGCCCGTCGGAGGTATCTTTTGCGAGCTCATGGATACGTGCGCGTCGCGCCTCGATATCAGCTATTTCAGCAAGCTGTTGTGGCGTCAGTTGTTCGGTATTTTTCGGCTTGATGGCGGCCGCCTGCTCTTTTGCATGATCGATCGCGATCTGGATCTTCAGCTGCATCGTGTTTTCGGGATCGGCGTCCGGATTGCTTGCGGCGACGGCCGGTTGCAACGGTGCCTGAGCGCGTGCTTCGACAGCCGATTTTTCTCGGGCGGCCAGCTTTTCGGCTTTTTCACGCTTTTCACGTTCGATGCGGCTCTCGCGAAACTCATGGCGCTCGCGTGCCGCATCGGCGGATTTTTTGGCGGCCTCCTGAGCCCAGATCTCGCTCTTGGCAAAACGGTAATACTGCACCAGTGGAATGTTGCTGGGGCATACATAGCTGCATGCGCCGCATTCGATGCAATCGAACAGGTGGTAATCCTCGGCCTTGTCCAGATTCTTCGCCTTTGAAAACCAGTACAGCTCCTGCGGCTGCAACTCTGCCGGACAGACATCGGCGCAGCGTATGCAACGGATGCAGGGCAGTGCGGGTGCGGCCTTCGGGAAGAGTTTGCTTGATGCCGCGATGATGCAGTTGGTCGCCTTGACGACGCCGACTTGCATCGAGGGCATCAGCACGCCCATCATCGGCCCGCCCATGATGTAGCCGCTTGTGTCAGGCAGCTGATCAGCCTGAGCCACCAGTTCATCCATCGGCGTGCCAATCAGCACCTCGAAATTCTGCGGGTGGCCGACGTTGCCGGTGACGGTGACGATGCGCGAGATCAGTGGTTCACCGTGATGGATTGCGCGCCAGGCGCTGTAGGCTGTGCCCACGTTGAAGCATTGCACGCCCAGATTGGTCGAGCGTACGCCGGCTGCAACTTCGATGCCGGTAAGTACGCGGATCAGCTGTTTTGCGCCGCCGCCCGGATAGACCGTCGGCACGGCGATCACTTCCATGCGCTCGTGTTTTCCTGCAGCGACTGCCGCACGCATCGCATCGATGGCTTCCGGCTTGTTGTCCTCGATGCCGATCAGCACTTCCTCGGCGTACAGCAGGGCACGCATCATCTCGACGCCCAGCAATATTTCGGCTGCGCGTTCGCGCATCAATAAGTCATCGCAGGTGATGTAGGGTTCGCATTCGGCGCCGTTGAGCACCAGCGTTTTGATCTTGTGCTTGTGCGCATACAGCTTCATGTCGCTCGGGAATACAGCGCCGCCTAAGCCCACCACGCCAGCTTGCCGCAGCCGGTGGCGCAACTCGGTGTGGGTCAGTCCCTGCCAGTCGCAGCAACTCTCGCGCGCAATCCATTCGTCGCGGCCATCCGGGATCAGCGTGACGCACAAATCCGGGATGCCGGAGGCGTGCGCGACCGGCTGCATGTCGATCGCGGTGATCGTGCCGGAAGTGGGGGCGTGTACCGCGCTGGACAGGTGACCTTCGGGTGCGCCTAACAGCTGGCCCTTGAGCACATGTTGTCCTGCTTCAACCATGACCCTGGCGTTGTTGCCGACATGCTGGTGCAGCGGAATGATCAGTTTTGAAGGAAGGGCTGCCTGCTTTATCGGTGTCTGGTTCGATTGCGTCTTGTTGGTGGGTGGATGGATCCCGCCGTGGAATTGGTAGAGTGTTCTCATTGTTCTTATTTCGACAGATTCAGGGCGTACACGGGATACTTCCATTTCCAGTTGGTGACGCTGTCAGTGATCGGCACCATGCTGATGCAGTCGACCGGGCAGGGGGCCAGACACAATTCACAGCCGGTGCACTCATCTGCGATCACGGTGTGCATCTGCTTTGCCGCGCCTGCGATGGCATCGACCGGGCAGGCCTGGATGCACAAGGTGCAGCCGATGCAGTTGAACTCGTCGATGAGCGCCACGGATTTCGGTTTTGGAACAGTCGCGCCGCCGAACGGTTTGAATTCCATGCCGAGCAGATCCGCCAGTTTGTGAATGCCTTCTTCTCCGCCGGGCGGGCACAGATTGATGTCGGCGGCCCCTTCGGCAATCGCAGTCGCATAGGGTTTGCAACCCGGAAAGCCGCACTGGCCGCACTGCGTCTGCGGTAACACGGCGTCGATTTTGTCGACCAGCGGGTTGCCTTCGACGCGGAATTTGATCGCGGCAAAGCCTAACACCGCGCCCAGCGCGATGGCGATGGCCGCCATTGCCAGCAGAGCGTTGAGCATTATTTGATCAACCCGGAAAATCCCATGAAGGACAGGCTCATCAGTCCTGCGGTGACCATCGCGATCGCGGAACCTTTGAATATGCCGGGGACATCCGCGCCTTCCATGCGCTCACGCAGGCCGGCAAACAGGACCATCACCAGTGTGAATCCCAATGCGCCGCCCATGCCGAATATCAGCGATTCCATGAAATTGTGTTTGGCCTGCACGTTGAGCAGCGGAATGCCCAATACCGCGCAGTTGGTGGTAATCAGCGGCAGGTAAATGCCCAGCGTCTGGTACAGATCCGGGCTGGTTTTCTGCACGACCATTTCCGTGAACTGCACGATTCCGGCGATCACGACGATGAACGACAGTGTGGTGAGATAGGCCAGATCCGGTCCCAGCAGGTAATGACTGATCAGGTAGCTGGCGCCTGAACCTAAGGTCAGCACAAAGGTGGTGGCCGCTCCCATACCGACAGCGGCCTCCAGTTTTTTGGAAACCCCCATGAACGGGCATAGCCCGAGAATCTTGACCATCACGATGTTGTTTACAAACACCGCGCCCAGCAAGATCAGCAGATATTCAGTCATTAGTGTGCTTTCAGAATCAGGGGCGGATTATCCGACGATTTATCAGCGGATTCAACCGCTTTGTTGGCATAACCATATGACGGGAAGTTATTTTCACATGCATTTAACGTTTAATGCCGCGTATCGCCGCACAGCTCTCGCTGATGAGCGCGGGGCCTTTATAAATCAGGCCGCTGTAGATTTGCACCAGGGCTGCGCCTGCCGCAATTTTCTCAACTGCATCCGCGCCGCTCAATATGCCGCCCACACCGATGATCGGCAGCGCGCCTTTGAGTTCTGCGGCTAACTGGCAAATCACATGAGTGGATTTGTCCTTCACCGGCGCACCGCTTAAACCGCCGGTTTCATTGCCATGCGGCAGGTTTTCTACCCCTTCTCGCGAAAGCGTGGTGTTGGTGGCGATCACGCCATCGATACGATGTTGCATTAACAGGCGGGATATTTGTGTGATTTGTTCGCCTTCCATGTCCGGTGCGATCTTCAGCGCAATCGGCACATATTTGCCATGCAGGTCGGCCAGTTTGTGTTGTTCTGCCTTCAGCTGCGCGAGCAAGCCGTCCAGCGCCGCTTCATCCTGTAGCTGGCGCAGGTTCTTGGTGTTGGGGGACGAGATGTTGACGGTGATATAACCCGCGTGTGCATATACTTTGCGCAGACAGATCAGATAATCGTCGGCGGCATTTTCAATCGGTGTCGAGGCATTTTTACCGATATTGATGCCTAGAATGCCCTTGTAGTTCGCATGTTGCACATTCGTGATCAGCGCATCCACGCCCTCGTTGTTAAAACCCATCCGGTTGATGATGGCTGAGGCTTCGGGCAGACGGAACAGGCGCGGTTTCGGGTTGCCGGGCTGAGGCCGTGGCGTGATGGTGCCGATTTCGATAAAGCCGAAGCCGAGTGCGGCAAGACCATCGATGCAGTCGCCGTTCTTGTCCAGTCCGGCCGCAAGGCCGACAGGATTGGGGAAAGACAGTCCCATCACGGTGCGCGGATCATCCGCTATGGTCGGGTTTAACAGGCCGCTTAAACCGGATGAATATGCGGCTTGCAGGCCATTTAAGGTGAGATGGTGTGCCGTTTCCGGATCGAGCCGGAACAGGGCTGCGCGGAGCAGTGAATACATGGTTAAACTTTCATTAGCTGAGATTTAATTTTTTGACTAGCGACTAGCGACTAGCGACTAGCGACTAGCGACTAGCGACGGCACTTTAATTTTTCTTGACGACGACAGGGATAGGGAATTTTTTCTTCTGTTGAAACATCGTTGTGCGCGACTTGCCACGCCAGTTTTGTGCGATCACGTCGCTCAGTTGCAGGCAGGTCAGACCGAACAGGACAAGGCCTGCTTGCGCCACCCATATATTTGGCAGATTGATCTCGAGAGGGGCATTCGCCTGATAACTGATGACGGAGAGGTTGCCGACAACGATGGCTGAGAGCGCAGTGCAAACGATGCGGCCCCAGTCGCCCGATTTTGCGCTGGTGAATATCGAACTTTCATGCCACAAAAATTGCATGGCGATCAGCAGCAGCAGCGGTGCCGTCCAGAGCAGCCAGAATAATTGGGCAGGCCATGCCGCGCCGGCTGATAGACCGAATACCGCGATCGGCATCAGGATACGCGCCAGTGTTTCACCGCTTGTGGAAGGCAGCGAGCCACGAAAGGTGAGTGATTTTAGCAGGCTGGGTGAGCTGCCCAAAAAACTGCGGGTGAGCAGGATGGCGGGGGCTAGCAGCGCGAACAACGGGGTGTAGATCAGGATTTGCACGAAAGCTGAATTGTCTTGTTCGACGGTCCAGCTTGCCACAAACAGATTCAGGTAGCTGAGCAGCCAGCACAGAACCGCACTCGCGATGCTCACCGCGATGAAATAGTTCTTTTGTGCGGAAAGCGGGCTGTTGCCGGTGAGGCGTTTGACGGTGTGATTGATCAGCAGCACGTAGAGCAGCAGCATGATACTGGTGCGCAGCGTCGCTGGAATGGCATCATCGCTCGCAGATGCGGTACTGACAAGATCGCTCCATTGGGCACCGCTCAACAAAAGGCCGGCCAGCGGTAAGAGCAGCATCGTTGCGATAAAAATTCCCAGACGTGTTTTCATATACTCTTTCTGTTTAACTTCTTTTGTAATGATTTGATTTCATTATAATTTTGTATGTGATGATTTTGATTGTCAATCATCAATCAGCTCCTGCCACAGCCCGTTTAGTAAACCTTCTGCCGGCTGGTATTGGGTTTTATATGACATTTTTCGGCTGTTTTTAATCCAGTAGCCCAGATAGACATAATCCAGATCGAGTTTGCGGCAGAGTTCGATTTGCCACAGCACGTTGTACACGCCGAATCGGGCGCGCGGAAGATCCGGATCAAAAAAAGTGTACACCGAAGACAGACCATCGCCCAGCAGATCAATCACGCTGATCATGCGCAGGATGCCCTCCTCGCGGAATTCTACCAGCAGTGTATCGATATGGCTTTGCAATAGGAAGGTACGGTAGGCATCGTAATCGTCATTATCCATGCCGCCATCCGGGTGGCGTGCACACTGATAGCGCTGATACAGATCGTAATATTCAGGTTTATCCTGTAACGGGTGCAGCGTGGCCTCCAGTTGCAAATGCTGCGCCCAGGCGCGGCGTTGTGACCGGTTCGTTGTGAATTTTTCAGCCCTCACGCGAATTTGCACGCAAGCACTACAATCGTCGCAGCGTGGCCGGTAGATGTGGCTGCCGCTGCGCCTGAAACCGTGCCGCACCAGTTGAGTGTAGAGCGGCGTGTTGATCAGGGCGCTGGGGGTGGCGACCTGAGAGCGCGCCTGTAAGCCGGGCAGGTAGCTGCACGGATAGGGTGCGGTCAGGTAGAAATGTAGTGCCGAGATCGTTATGTCGTTGAGTGAACTCATATAGATCCAGCTGGTGGCTGGTAGCTTGTAGCAAAATCGGATTGCCAGTTTTCGACTGGAGCACAGTTTACCAATACTTCGAGCCGGCTAATAAATTCATCGCGCGGCATGAGTCTCGCACCCAGCGAGGCCAAGTGTGGTGTATGCATCTGGCAGTCTATCATCTGGGAGCCGGATTCGCGGGCCAGATGCGCGAGTGCAACTTTCGACGCGTTGGAAACCTGACTGAACATGGATTCACCATAGAACATCCGGCCGATGGCAACCCCATACAAGCCGCCGACCAGCTTGCCATCCTGCCAGGTTTCAACCGAATGAGCATAGCCCGAATGGTGCAGTGCGCAATACGCCTCTATCATCGGTTCACTGATCCAGGTGCCAGATTGTTCGCCGCGAGGCGCTGCGCAGGCGCGCATGACCTGTTCGAAGGCGGTGTCGTTGCGTACCTCAAAAGCGCCGTGGCGCAAAATTTTGGCGAGTGAGTCGGATAATTTGAAGTCGTCCGGTATCAGTACCATGCGTGGATCAGGACTCCACCACAACACGGGATCGCCGGGGCTGAACCACGGAAAAATGCCGTGACGATAGGCATCCAGCAAACGTGCGCAGGTCAGATCGCCGCCCGCCGCCAGCAAGCCGTTAGGTTCGCGCAGGGCTTGCGCAACAGGCGGGAAGGGCGCGTTATCGCTCAGCCAGGGAATCATGTGTGTACATAAGGCATGTATTTGTGGTTATATTGTCACAGGTTGATGATTCAGGTGCGGACTGGATCAAGTAAAACAGGCAAAGGCCACGAAATGTTAGCAAAATTGTTTGGAAAGAAAAACGATCATCCCATGAAGGATATCAAACGAGCTCAGGCGTTGCTCGTTGATCTGCCGAAGAACGATGCGTTCAAGCTACTGACAGAGCTGACAGCCTGGATTGAATCGGTATCCCTGGGTGAAGAATTCAGGCTGGACGACCAGTTTCAGGTGTTGTGTCTGCTGGATGAAACGGCTCAGCCTTATGTGAGAAAATTGGCGTATGAGTATTTTACGCTGCCTGACATGAATTCGGCTCATGGCAAGCGCCTGTTTCAGACGCAGGGTAATTATTCCCGTCATACCGTTACGGCCTATCTGACCCTGATTGGCCGTTATCACAATGATGACAAAGGTGCCGCGTCCATTAAAGCAAACCTGCCGCTGTTAGTGGCGCGTGCGGTGCGCGCAATGCGCGAACAGGTGAAATATGCTGCCGCTCATTACGGTCCTTATGATGACGAGATTTGGCATCATCTCGTGCAGCTCTATTCAAATGCCGAGCAGCAGCAGTATCTGGATGTTTCTCTGAGGCTCTATCCGGCTTCAATATCCGCTACCACGGTGAAGTGTGAGGTGGGGCAGCTGGTGGCGTTGTATGGCTGTGGAATAAATTCACTGAGTCCGCAGTGCATGCATCTTGCCGAACGCCTGATTGCACAATACGGCGACACGGTCGAAACAAGCACCCTTTTGACCGGACAAGTGTTGTTCGGTATTGATCTGGCTCATCCGTCAGCGCCGTTGCGCATGAGTCCGGACGCGACCTTGCATGCGTCGATGCGTTATATCAGCCTGACAGATATGCCGGTCAAGCTGGAGGCGTTGATTAAAATACTGAAAAAAAATATTGTTCCACAGGAACTCAACCTGGGCGGCACTTTTGCGGCGGAATGGGTGCTTGACGCTGCGCAGCATGTCTTGACCCATCTTGTCGACCCGCCGGTGCGTCAGAACAAACGTCTGGCGCTTAGTTCGGTCGTCGATGTGGTGACAGGCTTCGAGAACATACTCGGGTTTTACACAGGGCAGTCAACTGGCGTGTCTCAATCCATGCCGTGGGTGCTTGAAAATGTCAGTTCCAGCGGATTTTGTGCCGTCTTGCCGAATCGCAGGGCCGAAGGGCTGTGCATAGGCAATCTGTTGGGGATACAAACGTCGGGGATGCAAAAACCGTTCGTGGCTGTCGTGCGCCGTATGTTGCACGACGCAGAGGGGCGCTTGCATGTAGGCGTGGAAACATTGGCCAACCTAGTTTCAGATGTAACTTTACAGCTGAATGCGTCCGGCGGAATCGAAAAGGATCAGTCTGCGCTCTGGCTGCATTCAGATGTTGAAGACGGAACGGCAAGGCTGTTGATGCATACCGATACATTTCTGATGCAGCGCAGTTTGAAAACCTGTTTTAACGGCAAGAATTACCTGATGATTCCCGCTCAATTGCTGGAAAGTGGCGCGGATTATGATCTGGCCAGTTTTCGCGTCATCGAGCAGGAAGAGGCGGAAAAGCAGGATTAATGATTCAGACCGCAAGGGTCTTCCCCGCACAACTAAGGGGCTAGGCTCCAAGTGGTTGCGTGAAGGAGTCAGCCATGTCGTGCGATTGTTTTAAATTTATCTTATTAATCAGATAGTTATAATTTAAAGCATTCACTGTTTTACTCAGAACAGGAGCTTCAGCTCCGTTGTTTCGTGGGAATGCCCCTTGCGAGCTTGCGGCATCACCCTTCACCTCGCTGCTGGATCATCTGTTCGGGCACGCTTCTTTCGTGCAATCGGCATAAATAGATAGCGAGTGATCGCGAATCTGGAAACCGCGCTCGGCGGCGGCCTGTTCCTGATGTGCCTCAATAGCCGGGTCAAAAAATTCCTCTACATGACCGCATTGCAAACAGACGATGTGGTCATGGTGTGTCCCCTGATTGAGTTCAAAAACCGATTTTCCGCTTTCAAAATTGTGGCGTACCAATAATCCGGCCTGCTCGAACTGGGTCAGTACGCGGTAAACCGTGGCAAGTCCCACGTCATCGCCGCTCGCCAGCAACAGTTTGTACACATCCTCAGCGCTCATATGGCGCTCCCGGCCTGACTCAAACAGGCTTAAGACCTTGAGTCGCGGAACGGTAGATTTCAGGCCGACATTTTTCAGATGTTCTGGTTGGTGCATGTAACGTCCCCCCGATTAATTTCTCTAATCATGCCTCAAAACGGTTGTAATCGCAAATGAGAACGATTATCATTCGCATACATAATCGACGAAGGACAGACATGAAAAATATTTTGCTGATCACCTTGTTGTTTCCGTTCGCAGCGCTTGCCGTTGATGCCGACTATACCTTGATGATCAAGGATCATCGCTTTTCTCCGTCAGAGCTGACCGTGCCATCCGGAAAAAAGATCAAGTTGTTGATCGTGAATCAGGATTCAACCCCGGAGGAATTTGATAGCCATGCGCTAAACAGGGAGAAGGTGATCGCCGGTAACGGCAGTGCAATACTCTATATCGGGCCGCTCAATTCAGGCAGCTACAAGTTCGGCGGTGAATTTCACGAAGCTACCGCCCAAGGCACCCTCATCGTACGATAGGAGAAAACGGTCATGTTTGGAACCGCAATCATTGTTTTCAGAGAAGTACTCGAAGCATCCCTCATTGTCGGGATTATCGCTGCGGCTACACGCAATGTTCCCGGCAGCCGACGCTGGCTGGTTGCAGGCCTGCTGTCCGGACTATTCGGTGCAGGCATGATCGCTGTGTTCACTGAATTCATCGGCGAATTGGCAAGTGGTCTGGGCCAGGAAATTCTGAACGCATCTGTGCTCGGGATTGCTGTGCTGATGCTGGGCTGGCACAACATCTGGATGTCATCTCACGGCGCTGCGCTGGCCGCCAATGCCCGCTCGGTCGGCGTTGAAATACGCGACGGACGCCGTGCATGCTCGGTGCTGTTCATGATTGTAGGTATTGCTGTATTGCGCGAAGGCTCTGAAACTGTGCTGTTCTTGTACGGCATCGCCGCATCTGAGAGCGGGGGGCAAGCCTCAATGATGCTCGGTGGCCTAATCGGCATGTCGACAGGCGCTGCGACGGGCTACTTGATTTATGCCGGATTGTTGCGTGTATCGTTGCGCTGGTTTTTCGTTGCCACCAGCACGCTGGTGCTGATGTTGGCCGCAGGCATGGCATCTCAGGCAGCACATTTTTTAATTCAGGCTGACTTGCTGCCAGGTCTTGCCACCCCCTTGTGGGACAGTTCTGCCGCGCTGCCGCAGAACGGATTGCCCGGTATGCTGTTGCACAGCCTGATCGGCTATGACGCACGCCCGGCCGGCATGCAGTTGGTATTTTTCGGCGCGGCGCTGCTTGTCATCACGCTTGGTATGAAATGGGCAGCAAGCCCTCAACAGGTTGCCAAACAATCATGAAAAAAAATCTAATACACGGTATTAACCTCTCATTCCTGTTGGTTTTATTTAGCCAGCCTGTGATGGCAAGCTCCGCTGATTACGTATATACCCCCGCTGTGACACAAGGTGAGCGTGAAATTGACGTCAAATACGGCACGGCAAGTC
>JBBRBS010000021.1:0-20618 GCA_038205615.1 Burkholderiales bacterium
GCACCATCGTGGAGACGCTGGCGGATAATGCGCAGCGGACGATGGACCCTCACCAGCTGACGGTTCTGGTGCGGGTGGCTCTGGGCCCCGCTATCGTTCAGCAATTTTATCCCACTTCTCAGGAATTGCAGGTCATCGGCATGGACAAAGAGCTGGAGCATGTGCTGATGCAGGCGATGCAGGCGAGTCAGAACGGGATGGGTATTGAGCCTGGTCTGGCGGATACGGTGTTGAATGAATCGCGCGCAGCCGTACAGAGGCAGGAGCAAATGGGGTTGCCGACTGTGATGCTGGTTCCCGCGCAATTACGCGATTTGCTGGCACGCTTTTTGAAGCGCACGGTGCCCAATTTAAGAGTTATTTCGCATGATGAAGTACCGGACTTTAAAACTATCCGGGTGACGTCATTGGTAGGAGGGAACGCATGAACATCAGAAAATTCATCGCCGCGACAGCACGTGAGGCGCTCAAAGAGATCCGCAACGAATTGGGCGAAGAAGCGGTCATCTTATCGAACCGGAAGACTGAGCATGGCGTTGAAATTCTCGCCATGGCGAATGACGATATGACGCGACTGTCGAACTCATCCGTGCCAGGCTTGAAATTGCCGGCACGGCCTGTCGCGCCCACTGTTAATATTCCTCCCATCGCAGCATCCGTTGATGAGGTGGTGAGCCTGCCGCCAGTGCCGCCTGCCGCGACTCTGCCTGCCGGTGAAGCCGCGATTCTTGGCGAAATCAAAGCCATGCATAGTATGTTGCAAAAGCAGATCGAATCCCTGTCATGGAACAACGTGCAGCAGCGCGACCCACAGCGCGCCGGGCTCTTGCGCCGCATGCTCAATGCCGGTTTCAGCACGCTGCTGGCGCGCCAACTGCTGGACAAGATGCCCTCCGGAAACGAGAAGGGGGAGTCCTGGATCAAGCATGTGTTGAAACGCAATATGCGCGTTGCGGGGGCGGAAGACGATATCGTCGTCAAAGGCGGTGTATATGCGCTGATCGGTCCAACCGGTGTCGGAAAAACGACCACCACTGCCAAGCTGGCAGCAAGAGCGGTGGTGCGTTACGGTGCCGACAAGGTGGCATTGCTCACGACAGACAGCTACCGGATAGGGGCTTATGAACAGCTCAAGATTTATGGAAAAATTTTAGGTGTTGCGGTTCATGCAGTGAAGGGAGCGGACGACTTGCGTCTGACACTGGCCGCGTTGCGTCATAAACATCTGGTTTTGATCGATACGGTGGGTATGGGGCAGCGCGATGAGCGTGTTTCCGAGCAGAGCGAAATGTTTGATGCCGCAAATGTTCAGCGTTTGCTGGTATTGAATTCCACCAGCGGCGGCGATACGTTGGAAGACGTGGTGCGCATGTATCACAGCAACAAGGTGATCGGATGTATCGCAACCAAACTGGATGAGGCGGCTAATCTGGGCGCAATACTGGATGTCGTGATGCGTCACCGGCTGGTGATGTATTTTATGGCTAACGGACAGCGCGTGCCGGAAGATCTGCATCTGGTCAATATCGATATCTTGCTGCATCGTGCGTTTAAGCCAGCAGATGAGAAAACGCCGTTCACGCTGGATGCGCTGGAATTTCCGACTGTAATGGCCGACGCGGGTACGGCGGCGCAATCGTCTGGTGAGGTGTCTTATGCACTTTGATGTTGATGCGTTGCAAGCGGACGATCTGGAACTCGAATATGAAAAAACAGCGCGGCTGTCAGCGTCGCAAGTGACCTTGCCGCAGCGGCTGGGTGCTGACGATCAGGCCGAGGGACTGCGTCGCCTGCTGGTCGGCAATCAGACTCAGGTGATAACGCTGGTGGCGGGAAAACAGGGGGTGGGGCGCACCAGCGTGACGCTCAACCTGGCCGCTGCATTGGCGGGTAGCGGTCGGGATGTGCTGGTTCTGGATGAAAATCCGGCGCCGCATAATTTAACCGACAGTCTGGGGCTCTTTGTGCGGCATGATTTGCTCGATGTCGTGCAAGGAAAATGCCAGCTTCAGGATGCACTGTTGTCGGGAAAAGGCTATGCCATCCTGCCTGTCGCACGTTTGATGCGCGCGCTGGAAAAACTGACGCTACCGGAGCAACAGAAACTGGAAAAAGTGCTTTCCGAGGTGAGCGCAGGGGTGGATGTCATGCTGGTGGATGCGGCGATGCTGACGGGTCACGCAGCGGTATCAGCCAGCCTGGCGTCGGGTGTCAGATTGCTGGTGGTGATGGATGCGACCCCCAGCGGTATTACCGAGAGCTATTCTCTGATCAAGCGTCTGGCGCTGGAAAACGCGCGCTTGCGCTTTGAAATCGTCGTGAACAAGGTTCCGGATGAGCAGGTCGCCAGATTGGCCTTTGGGAACATGGAAAAGGTGGCCAAGGCTAAACTTGCCGCACGCCTCGAATATTTGGGCTGCATTCCGCTGGATGACAGGTTAAAACGAGCAACGCAATTGGCCAGATCGGTGGTGGAAGCCTATCCCGCATCCAGTTCGGCAAAATCATGTATGGCATTGTCACAAAGCGTGTTGAAGATGACAATGCAGCACGATGAAATGGAAGGCGGTATTTCGCAGATGATGAAAAACCTGATCAGGCAGCTGGCGCGCCAGCACGAACTGGCATAAGTAGAAGTGCACAATTGATAGTGATCAATTGTTAATTATCAATTTCCAATTAACAACCTATGTACAACGCTTCCGGATTGCAGGATAAAAATAAGTGCTTGCAGGATTATGCACCGCTGGTCAAGCGACTGGCGCATCAGATGATGAGCCGATTGCCATATAGCGTGCAAATAGACGATATCATTCAGGCCGGTATGATGGGGCTGCTGGATGCAGCGAGTCGCTATGATGAGATTCATGGCGCTCAGTTTGAGACTTATGCGACGCAACGCATTCGTGGTGCCATGCTGGATGAGTTGCGCAGTGCCGACTGGTTGCCACGCAGTTTGCGCCGTGACATGCGTCAAATTGAGCAGGCTGTCAGTCGTCTGCAGCAGAAACTGTGCCGAGTGCCGAATGAAACCGAGATCGCCTGTGAACTGGAGGTGCCTCTCGTCCAATACCAGCAGATGTTGCAGGAAGCGCGCGGCGCGCAACTGATCTACTATGAAGATTTTCAGGATGAAGATCACGACGATTTCTTCGAGCGCTTCGAATTTTCCAATGATACTGATCCGCTGGACTTGTTGCAGGATGATCGTTTCAAAACTGAACTGGTCAGAGCAATCGATATATTGCCGGAACGCGAGCGGATGTTGATGGGGATGATTTATGAACAGGAGATGAATTTGCGTGAAGTGGGTGAGGTGTTTGGCGTCAGTGAATCGCGTATTTCCCAGTTGCACAGTCAGGCTGTTGCACGTCTGCGTGGTTACATGAAGGGTTATTGATGGACAAGCTGACGTTACTCGGTTTGTTTGTTGCATTGGTCGGCATTCTGACAGGGCAGGTTCTGGAAGGCAGCAATATCAATGTGTTATTCCAGGGAACGGCGTTTCTGATTGTGTTCGGCGGCACACTGGGTGCCGTGATGGTGCAAAGTTCAGGCAAAATATTTATCACGGCGATGAAGATGGGGCGCTGGGTGTTGGTTCCGCCACGGTCAGCGGGGCCTGAACTGATTACACTGTTGACCGAATGGGGTGCAATAGCGCGTCGGGAAGGGGTGCTGTCGCTGGAGGCGCGTATTGCCGATATTACCGATCCGTTTGTCAGAAAAGGGCTGCAGTTACTGGTGGATGGACATAGCGCGGAAAAGATACGTGAAGTGCTTGAAATCGATATTAATTCCTGGGAGCAGTTGCGCTGGCAGGGCGCTCGGGTATGGGAGGCTGCGGCCGGATATTCGCCAACGGTAGGCATTATCGGTGCTGTATTGGGCCTGATGCACGTGATGCAAAATTTGTCTGAACCCAGCAAGCTGGGTGGCGGAATTGCGGTCGCTTTTGTTGCAACCATTTATGGCGTAGCGTTTGCAAATATTATTTTCTTGCCGGTAGCGAACAAGCTTAAAGGCATCATCATGCAGCAGACGCAGATGCGAGACATGGTCGTGGACGGACTGGGGGCGATTGCCAACGGGGAAAATCCTCGTCTGATCGAACTTAAATTGCAAAGTTATCTGGATTAATTATGGCAGTCAGGCGGAAACGCGTCGAGCATGATAATCACGAACGCTGGCTGATCTCATATGCCGACTTTGTCACGCTGCTGTTCGCCTTTTTCGTGGTGATGTATTCAATTTCTTCGGTTAACGAAGGAAAATATAAAACCTTTAGCAACGCGCTGAATATTGCCTTCGACCAGTCGCCCGGTGAATCCTCAATCAATGTCATTCCCGGCAAGCAGGTGCAAGGTCGCAATCAGGTTCTGGTTGATAAAAGCACCGCTCAGTTGGTCGAGAGGCAGCGCAAGACGCAGGAACAAATGAAGGCGGTGGATAAGAGTCTGCGCCAAGTGATGGGTCCGCTGATCGCCCAGGGGCTGGTCGGTGTGCGCCAAACTAAACGCGGTGTGGTCGTTGAAATCAGCGCCAGTACGCTGTTCAAGGAAGGCGACGAAAGATTACAGCCCGGCGCACAGGAAACATTGCAACAGGTAGCCATGGTGTTGAGCCGGGAAAATCAGTCTATCGAAGTGGAAGGGCATACCGACGACGTGCCGATCAAGACAGCGCAGTTCCCGTCAAATTGGGAGTTGTCCTCCGGGCGCGCAAGCAGCGTGGTCAGAATGCTGGTCTCGTACGGTGTGCCTGAGAATCGCCTGGCGGCGGTGGGGATGGCGGCTAATCAGCCGGTAGTGGCCAATGACACGCCTGAACATCGTGCAAAGAATCGCCGGGTTTCGATTACGATTGTATCGCCTGAATTTGACCGGGCAACGCTGACGGATGATGTGTCTGATCTGCCTGCCGATGAGTCAGCTTCAAAGAAGGAACCCGTTGCGGAAAAAGCGCCGGTGAAATCTAAATAAACTCAGACGCTTCCGAGTGACCTGCCGCTGCCTGGTGAAAAGTTGGTTTGTCCGTCGCTACCGTACACATTGGCCTGATTGACCGCACGAGTGAGTGCCGTGAGTAATTGCTGATTGAGCCGTTGTTTCATCTGAATCAATTCGCCGTTGATTTGATTGATCTGCCGCGCTTGTTCAGCGAGGACGCGAATCTCCTGCCAAATCAATAAGCCTTCTTTGCTGTTGTCATGAAGCCAGGCCGCTATGCTGGCATTGTCAGACACGGATACAACTTTGCCCATCAGACGGCGGCAAACCTCATTCAGCTCGTTGAGGCTGACCGCGTGCGCTGATTTTTTTTCGGCTAAATTTTGCAGCTGATCAATGCTGTTTTCCGTCAGAAAAGACTGCTCTTGCTGCAACAGGTTGACAAAGCTCAACGCTGACGCTCTTTCGTCTGATAAAGCGGACAGAATTTCAGCGCAGGCAGGATGTGTCACGATTTACGCCTGGTTGCTGATGAGATCGCGCACGGATTGAATCAGGCGGTCAGCCACCATGCCGGAATTCACCTGGAAACGTCCCTCGCTGATAGCCTGTTTAATCTCGGCGACCTTATTCGCGTCCACGACAGGCGAACTTGCCATGCTGGCACCCATTTTGCCTAACTGTGTCGCGGTCGAGCCCAGCGTTACGCTGGTGCCCGGTTGCTGCGGCGCAGAACTGGTCTTGGTTTTTTCCGTGCGTGCGGTTGTTTCATTAATCAGTCCAGCAGGCAGCGCATTGCCTGGTTTTTCAATTTTCACGTTAACCCTTTCAATCTGACGATACTAAAATTGTCGTCGTTGCTCTTTATATCGGATGATACTTGGAAAACTTTAGCTTAATTTAACATTGTTCGCGAATTGTCGTCAGATTAACTAAATTATTTTGGCTTTGCTTGCGAATAAGCGGTTATTTTGCCGATTGTTCCGAAAAACAAAGGAGGGGGTGATGCATTATGTTAGCCTCTTATACACGCAGGATCAGGCTACGGGCGACAAGATTATGAGGGGCGGCATGTTAAAAACATCTGAAGAAACGCTTGATCCGGAAAATTGGCAGGATTTCCGGCTGCAAGGTCATAAAATGCTCGATGATATGTTCGATTATTTGGAAAATTTGCGTGCAAGACCCGTCTGGCAACCGATTCCCGATCAGGTGCGTGACGTGTTTCTGCAACCGATGCCTGCCCAGTCAGGCGACTTGGCAGCAGTGCATGCGACCTTCATGCGAGATGTACTGCCCTATGCGATTGGCAATGCACATCCGGGATTTATGGGGTGGGTGCATGGTGGCGGTACGCCCGTAGGCATGCTGGCAGAAATGCTCTCGGCAGGTCTTAATGCCAACCTGGGTGGCCGCGAGCAGATTCCTGTGGAAGTCGAGCGCCAGCTTGTACGCTGGGTACGCGACTTATTTACTTTTCCCGATACGGCCAGCGGACTGTTTGTCACCGGTACTTCGATGGCTAATCTGATCAGCGTGCTGGTTGCCAGAACCGCTGTTCTGGGCCGTTCTGTGCGCGAGACGGGGTTGTCCTCGGACTGCCGTCTGACCGCTTATACCTCGGCCAGTGCTCATGTCAGCATTGCTCAGGCGTTTGATATGGCAGGTATCGGTACCGAGGCTTTGCGCAAGATCCCGTTGAATGACCAGTTTCAGATGGACTCGAAAGTGTTGGAAGCCGCCATCGCAGCGGATATTCAAGCCGGCATGACGCCGTTTCTGATCGCGGCGACGGCCGGTACCGTGGATGTCGGGGCGATTGATCCGTTGGCATCGATTGCTGACATTGCCGAGCGCTGCGGGCTGTGGTTTCATGTGGATGGGGCTTATGGTGCGTTAGGCATGTTGGCCGCCGATATTGCACCGTTGTTGCAGGGTATTGAACGAGCCGATTCTATCGCCTTCGATTTTCATAAGTGGGGGCAAGTACCTTACGATGCGGGATTTGTGCTGGTGCGTGACGGTGCATTGCATCACAGCACCTTTGCCTCCCCGGCCGCCTATTTGCAACGGGAGGCGCGCGGCATGGCAGCAGGTTCGCCCTGGCCGTGTGATTTCGGTCCGGATTTGTCGCGCGGCTTCCGTGCGCTCAAAACCTGGTTCACGTTGCAGGTTTATGGTGCGGAAAAACTGGGAAGGGTCATCTCGAACACCTGTGCGCTGGCGAGGTATTTGCAGCAACGCATTGAATCTGAGCCGAGGCTGGAACTGCTGGCGCCGGTTGCACTGAATATTGTGTGTTTCCGTTACCGGGGTTCCGATCAGATAAACGGGGATATCGTGGTCGCCTTGCAGGAATCGGGCATCGCCGCACCGTCGACCACCAGGATCAACGGGCAGCTTGCCATCCGTGCGGCCATCGTCAATCATCGCACCAAAGCATGCGATCTTGACGCGCTGATAGAGGCTACGCTTTCATTTGGTGCGGATTTTGAACGCCAGACCGAAAAATTTTAGCAGTACATGATGAAGTGATAGTTTGGGAATAAAAGATGAATTCAGAAGTTGTCGAACCGTGTGATGAACATCCGCCGTTGATCGGCCTGGCTCAGCTGATGCGCATGGCGGTATCCGGCGTTGATCTGGGGCCGCTGGGGACGCAACTGATTGCCTGTGCAGGCGCCGATCCTCGTACGGCGAATGCCGATGCGCTGATGGATCTGTCTACCGTTTTGCAGCTGCGCGGCGATCGCGAACTGGCCATGGATATTCAAGCGCAGGCGTTGGCGATACAGCAGCTTTATTCACCACCCTATGCGCTGGCTGACCGGGGCGCTGCGGTTCTGCGGCTGCTCGTCATCATGGGGCCAGGGGATTTGATGTCCAATTCACCTGTCGAGTTTTTGCTCGAGGATACGGATGTGGCGCTCGATATCGTGTATGTGACCCATGATCTGGATTTGCCCGATATTTTGCCCTCCCATGATCTGCTCTTTGTCGCCATTGCCGAATCACAGGCCAATATTCCGCTGCTCAATAAAATTGAAACCGCCATCGAGTCCTGGCCGCAACCTGTGCTAAATAGCCCTGCGCGTATCGCTTGTCTGTCACGCGATAATAATTGCGCGTTGCTAAAATCCGCGCCGGGAGTGGATATGCCAACCACCGTCAGGATCCGTCGTCTGATGCTGGAAGAGATCAGTCGCGGTGAATTATTGTTGACCTCCGTGCTTGATGATGGCGATTTTCCGGTTATCGTCCGTCCCGTTGATTCCCACGCCGGGAAGGGACTGGAAAAGCTCGAGGATGCGGGCGCGATTGCGGAGTATTTGCGCGGAATAGCCAACTGCGAGTTTTATATTTCACGCTTTGTCGATTACCGGGGAACAGATGGCCAGTTCCGCAAATACCGGATCGTCCTGATCGAAGGCCGCCCGTTTATCTGCCATATGGGCATTTCAGCGCACTGGATGATTCATTATCTGAATGCGGGCATGGCCGAGGATGCGGGCAAACGGGACGAAGAGGCGCGCTTCATGACCGGTTTTGATACGGGTTTTGCCGTCCGGCATGCAGACGCATTCCGTGCTATCAATGAGCGGTTAGGGCTGGATTACGTGGGCATCGATTGCGCCGAGTCGGCGGACGGTAAACTGCTTATTTTTGAAGTGGACAGTTGCATGATTGTGCATGCGGTTGATTCTGTAGGTATTTTTCCATACAAGCAGCCGCAGATGAAAAAGGTGTTCGGTGCGTTTCGCCAGATGCTGGTTCATGCGGCGCGCATCTGAGGCGCGCGTGCGGGAATTGCCCTCAACAGAACAGCTGCTGATCTCGGGTGGGGATGCGCGCATTGCCCTCGACCCGTTCAGCGGCCTGAACAAATACGGTTGTAAGCCGTCTCCGGATCCGGCATTGCTGGCCTTTGGCTCTTCGACCGCGTCGACTATTTCCGAGGCGGGGTTTGCTGCGGCTAACCTGTTGCGTGACCGGCTGCTCAAGGAGGCAGGCGCAGCCTCGTTTGAGGTGATCTATGCGCGTGAGATGCAGCGCATTCGGCTGGAATTGCTGGAATGGGTATCCAATCCCGGGGTCGAAGTGGACTTCGCCTCATCGGGCACGGATGCACATGTTCTTGCCGCCCGCTACGTAGCATCTGATCATCCAATCAGGGTGATCATGGTTGAGGAGGATGAGACGGGCAGCGGTGTGGCCGCCGCCTTATCGGCGCCGGATGCTGACGGGAAAAAGTTATGCTCGATAGAACTGGTGTCGCTGCGGGCAGCGGGTGGGACGCCGCGACCGATTGCCGATATTGATATGGATGTTACGGCATGCGTGAACGAGGCTGTCTCGCTCGGTGAGCGGGTATTACTGATCATGGTTGATCAGTCCAAGACGGGATTGATTGCGCCCAGTCCGGCCTGCGTCATGCAGTTGCATCAGGGTCATTCCAATCGGATTGACGTGCTGGTGGATGCCTGTCAGTTCCGTATCGCACCACCGACCTTGCGCGCCTATTTGCAACAGGGCTTCATGGTCGCACTGACCGGATCAAAGTTTCTCACCGGCCCGTCATTTTCCGCCGCGCTCCTGTACCTTGGTATGCCCGGAACTCGAGGCAGGGCTGGCGGAGATTCGGGGGCGGTCAATTTCGGCTTGTTGTTGCGCTGGGAAGCGGCATTGGTTGAGCTGCGCAGGTTTCGTGCCGTGCCGGACGCCTTGATCATTCGCTATCTGGACGCCTTCGCTGGCGCTATTCAAGCTCGCCTGATCAGCGACCTTTGCTTCGAGCCATTAGCCGTGCCGCCGCTTGATCGCAGTTCACTGCAGACTGGGCTGAGCTGGGATCATATCCAGACGATCTTTCCGTTCCTGCTTTATCGCGCGACAGCTGCGGGTCGTATTCCGCTTGAACGCCGCGAAACACTGCAAATTTACCGCCAGTTGCAGCAGTCCCGAATTAAGCAATCAGGCTTAACAGGTGAGGGCGGGTTGCGCTGCCAGTTCGGTCAGCCGGTTGCATGCGGCACGCGCGATGGCGTCGCCGTGAGTGCCTTGCGCCTGTGTTTTAGTGCAAGGCAGATCAGTGACGCTGCCGAGCAGAACGGGATTGCCGGTTTAATCGATGATGCATTGGCCGCGCTGGATAAAACGGCCGGGTTGATCGGTCTGTCCGCTGGCCGCTAAGCCTGCCAGGTGCTTCTGTGGCGATCGGCAGGATTTTTTAAATCCGGCGAGATGGGTAAAATCACCCGTGATTGACAGGGCGATACGATACAATCGCACGGATGAAAGACCAGCCTGCAGTTAAGCCATGAATATCACGCCACAGGCGTCCACTGCACAGGTGTCGGAATGCGATGTGCTGTTGTCGGTTCAGGCCTGCAACCTGTACGGAAAAACGCCGATTCGTGGCCCGTTGTGGGTGTTCAGGGGGCTGTATCGCACGGCATTATTGTTTGATTTCAGGCGCACATTGAAGGCGTTGTGGATGCGCAAACACAACATCGCAGATGATGCGGCCATAGCGGTGAACTGATGCACGATATCGTATCCATCCTGCATGGCGAAAACCTGTCCGTCGCCGGGCTGTTGACACAACCGGCACAGTGGAAAAACAGCGTGCTGGGCGCACTGTGCTTTTCAGGTGATCCTGCCGAGCGTTCGATGCTGGCTGATCTTGAGATTCCCTGCATGAGCGTCCCCGTGCCGCGACTGGATGCATCTGACGCGATACTTGACGTCTGGCACGGCAGCGGCGCGATCATGGACGGACTGTGCGGCGATATTCATTATCGCCATGACAATGAGCTGTTGTTCGGCGTGATTACGCTGCCTGAAATTCTGTTTGAAGCAGGCGCGGACAAGACGCCGCTACAGCAGGCCACCGAATCTGCCTATCGACAGTTGTTTGCACTGCTCGATGCGCAGCACTTCCCCTATCTGTTTCGCATCTGGAATTATATCGCCGACATTAACGGCAACAGTTTCGGTCAGGAGCGCTACCAGCAGTTTAACCGTGGCCGGCAGGATGCCTTTCTGGCTTCTGGGCGCAATGTGGTGGGGAGCGTACCCGCCGCGTGTGCGCTGGGTTTTTCTCAGGGGCCGTTGACCATTGCTTTTCTGGCCGGCCGCGTTGTACCGCTGAACCTAGAAAATCCGCGCCAGATCAGCGCTTATCAATATCCGCCGCAATATGGCCCGCGCAGCCCGACTTTTTCTCGGGCGGCTCTGGTTTGCATGGGGCAGCACGAGGTGTTGTTCATATCCGGCACAGCCAGCATTGTCGGCCATGCAACGTTACATGCAGATGATGTCGTGGCGCAAACACGTGAAACGATGAGCAATATTGAGGCGGTGCTGGCAGAAGCAAACCGGCAGGCAATGCAGCCCGGGTTCGATCTGGCCAGTCTGTCCTATAAGGTTTACGTGCGCAACCCGGCTGATCTGGAACTGATTCGTGCGGAGCTTGTGCGCTGCGTGGGCGACTCGCTCAAGGCTGTCTTCTTGCAGGCGGATGTGTGCCGCGAAGATCTGCTGCTGGAAATTGAGGCCACGAGCGTGCTGGTGTTCATGTCAGGGAAGGGACTGTGAGCATGCGTGACGCACAGCGTGTCTTGCTCAACTGTTACGATTATCTGGTGCTGTATCTTGGCCTGGTCTGGTTGGGGGTGCTGTGCCTGGCGTGGACGCCGATCGCGTTGATCGTCTACCCGTTGCTGTCGGAGCAAAGGGGGCGGGCGCTGGGGCGTTACGTGATCATGGCGGCGTTTCGTTTGTATCTGGCCAGTCTGACCATCTCGCGCCGCTGCAGCTTTGATTTGACGGCGCTGGATGCGCTGCGCGATGAGCCTCCGCTGATTATCGCGCCGAATCACCCGTGTCTGCTGGATGCCGTGATGGTGATTTCACGCCTGCCGAATGTCGCCTGCGTGCTTAAAGCGAGTCTGATGAACAATGTTTTTTTGGGCGCAGGGGCGAGGCTTGCGCGCTACATTCGCAATGATCCGCTGCGATTAATGGTAAAACTGGCAACAGGCGATTTTAAATGTGGCAGCCATCTGTTGCTGTTCCCGGAAGGGACTCGCACCACCGCACATCCTGTCAATCCGTTCAAGGGCAGTCTCGGCCTGATTGCGCATCACGCGCAGGTGCCGGTGCAGACGATACTGATCGAAACCGACTCGCATTATCTGAGTAAAGGATGGCCGCTGTTCCGCAAGCCGGCAATGCCCATCCACTACCGGGTCAGCCTGGGACGGCGTTTTGATCCGCCGCAGAACAGCAAGCAATTCATGACTGAACTGGAGCAATACTTTGCGCATGAACTGGTTCAAGTCACGGCGTTTTCTTCGACTCATTCACAGCTCACGCAGGCTGACCGTACTCAGACATGATTGCCGCCTCGATTACACATCTGGTCCTGATTCCCAGCTATAACCCCGGCGTCAAAGTCTATGAAACCGTGCGCACGGCACGGCTGTACTGGAATCCGGTGTGGGTGGTGGTCGATGGCAGCAACGATGGCAGCACGGAGGGTTTGCTGGCAATGGCAGCACAGGACGCAGGTCTGCGCGTGATGGTATTACCGTACAATCAGGGTAAGGGCGCAGCGGTGCTCTATGGTCTGGAACAGGCCGCGGCGGGCGGATTCAGTCACGTTTTGACCATGGATTCGGACGGGCAGCATCCGCCTGAGCGTATCCCCGCATTCATGGCAGCATCCGCAGGACAGCCCCTAGCAATGATTCTGGGTGTGCCAGTATTTGATGCCAGCGCACCCGGCCTGCGTGTAAAAGGACGGAAAATATCCAACTGGTGGGCCAATCTGGAAACGCTGTGGGCCGGTATCGGCGACTCGCTGTTCGGGTTTCGCGTGTATCCGGTAGAACCCTTGCGCCAGGTGATGCGCAGGCAGCCTTGGATGCGCCACTTCGATTTTGACCCGGAAGCCGTGGTGCGTCTGTGCTGGCGCGGCGTCAGACCTGTCAATCTGGCAGCTCCCGTGCGCTATTACCGGCCTGACGAGGGGGGCGTGTCGCATTTTCGCTACTTGCGCGACAACGTGCTGCTGACCTGGATGCACACGCGCCTGTTTGCGGGCTTTTTGTTGCGCCTGCCTGTGCTGCTGGCGAGGCGTGCGTTAAGACGTTTTTGAATATGGCGGATCAGTAATACACGGCCGCCAGCGCCGCAACAGTGAGTATCCGCTGTGCGGATTGTCTGCCTACCCTATTTCGTGTATTTCGTGGACATCTGCTTTGTCTAGCTTTATGCCGTTCCGCCTGCGCTCGCCCACTCGGCAACACCGTCGCGAAGATGAATCGCGGCATACCCCTCCTGTCTGAGCAACTCGACCGCATCTTTCGCCATCAGGCAATAAGGGCCGCGACAATAGGCAACGATCGAACGGTCTTTGGGCAGTTCAGCCAGTCGTTGACGTAGCTCTTCCAGCGGGATCGACCTTGCAAAAGGCAGGTGTGCGGCCAGATATTCTTCGGCAGGCCTGACATCAAGCACCACGATCTCGCCCTTGCGGGCCGCTTTCATCAGGCTTTCCCTGTCACTGGGCACCAGTTCGTCGGGCTGCGTTGCAATTCTCTGCAATGCCAGTTGCAATTCGATCAGGCGCGCCTCGGCCAGCGTATGTATCTGTACCCACAGGTTGGCAACAGATTTGTCGGCGAGGCGGTAATAGATGTTTTTGCCCCGACGTTCGGTCTCGACCAGATGCGCCATGCGTAGCTCGCGCAAGTGGGCGCTGGCAAGCTTGACGCTGATGCCGGCATCGCGTGCCAGTGTTTCTACCGTCTTCTCATTCTGACAAAGCAATTCGATCAACTCCAGCCGTTTTGGGCTGGAGAATACTTTGCCGATGCGTGCCACCTGTTCGTAGAGCCGGTCTTTAATCTTGCGCGCGTCTGTCATCTTGTCAGTCTATAAAGCATTGGAATATATAGATACAACTATAAATTATCTTGACATGAATTGACAGCCGGTGCTCTAATCATTCCAATAACTGTTGGAATGATCGGTCGATTAAGGAGCTTGCCATGAAAACCCTGTTTGTCCTGAACGATGCACCCTATGGTAGTGAACGCACTTATAACGGCCTGCGTCTAGCGGGTGCGCTGGCCAAACAGGATGGCAATGCAGTGCATGTGTTTCTTATCGGCGACGGAGCCTCATCAGCGCACCGCAACCAGAAAGTTCCGCAGGGTTTTTACAATGTCGAAGTGATGCTCGGCAGCGTGATCCGGCACGGCGGAAAAGTGGGTATATGCGGCACCTGCATGGATGCGCGCGGTATGGGCGATAGCGATCTTGCGCAAGGAACCCACCGCAGCACGTTGGTGGAATTGAGTGAATGGACCACATGGGCGGACAAGGTTCTGGTATTTTAACTTCAGGTATATCGCGATGTTTTTTAAACAACTGGCAACGAAAGAATCATCTCTATCCTATTTTTTCGGCTGCGGCACGCTGGGCCAGTCGATGGCTGTAGATGTGGTGGCCGGTGACGAGTCGTGGTACATCGAAGAGGCGAAAAAATCCGGCGTCACGATCAACTACGTGATCGACACTCATCTCCATGCCGACCATTATTCGGGCGGCAGAAAGCTGGCCGCAATGGCCGGTGCGCCATACTGCCTGCATGAATCGGACAAGGGGCTGGTGAAGTTCGAGTTTGAACCTTTGCGTGACGCTCAGTCTCTTAACCTCGGTAATGTCAATGTTGAGGTGCTGCATACTCCAGGCCATACGCCCGATAGTATCTGCCTGCTGGTAACCGATATGCGTCGCGCGGCGCTGCCCTGGTTTGTGATCACCGGTGATACGCTGTTCGTAGGTGCAATCGGGCGTCCCGATTTGCTGGGGCGCGAGCGTGAAATGGCAGCGCAGCTTTATGACAGCATTCATGGCAAATTATTGCATCTGTCCAATGAGGTTGAAATCTTTCCGGGCCATCAGGCGGGCAGTGTCTGTGGTGCCGGTTTATCGGGCAAGCCGTCCTCGACCATCGGTTTTGAGAAGCGATCGAATCCGGCTCTGTCAATGGACAAGGATGCCTTCATCGAGAATCTGCTCATGGAGATTCCGCCGCGTCCAGCCGAGATGGACATGATGGTTGCAGCCAATATTGCAGCCTGACGATGACCCGCGATAACCCGACTCAAAGCGAATTGTCTCACGGTATACGGGCCAATCTCGATCAGTTTATGCACCAGCTGCTGCAAGTCATGCTGGTGGGTTTTACCATCGGCATGATGCGTACGGTCGTTCCCGCCCTGTCGGAATCGGAATTCGGCGTACCAAAAAATTCCTTCATGCTGCTGACCGCTTTCGTGGTGGCTTTTGGCCTGGTTAAAGGCACACTCAATTTCGTAGCCGGCAGACTGTCCGAGTGCATCGGCCGCAAGAAGGTGTTGCTGCTGGGCTGGGCTGCTGCGCTGCCCATTCCGTTACTGGTGTATTTCGCACCATCGTGGAGCTGGATCGTGGCAGCCACCGTCTTGCTTGGTATCAATCAGGGGCTGACCTGGTCGATGACACAGACCTCAAAACTGGACATCACCCGCGCCGATCAGCGCGGGTTGACGATTGGTCTGAACGAGTTTGCAGGCTATGTCGGGCTGGCGCTGGCGGGTATCATCACCGCCTATCTTGCGACGATGCTCGGTGCACGCACCGGATTGCTGGTGTTCGGCATGACGACGGTGTTGTCAGCCATCCTGCTGACATTGCTGTGGGTCAAGGACACGCTGCCCTGGGCAAAAAGTGAGGCAGCAAAACAACAAGCCGGCATAAGTTCAGGTCCGCTGCCGCGCTATCCGACCAATATCGCTGCGCATCCTGCGACATGGGAAGTGTTCATGCTGGTATCGTGGCGCGACAAGCGTCTGGCCGCGATCAGTCAGGCTGGGCTGGTGGAGAAATTTGTCGATGCACTGGTCTGGGTGTTTTACCCGGTCCTCTTGCATCAACGCGGACTGAGTCTGCCCGACATCGCTTGGGTCGTCGGCATTTACGGATTCGTCTGGGGTGGTTCGCAGTTTTTCACAGGCAAACTGTCCGACCATATCGGCCGTCACAAACCCAATGTTTTTGGCATGTGGATATGCGGTGCCGGTGTGGCGATGATGATGTTGAATGAAGGCATGGCCTGGTGGTCGTTCTGCGCCGGTATTTCCGGTTTCGGCATGGCCTTGCTGTACCCGAATCTGTCCGCCGCCATCGCCGATATTGCCCACCCCAACTGGCGGGGTTCTGCGATTGGTATCTACCGATTCTGGCGGGATCTAGGCTATGGCATCGGTGCGCTCGGACTGGGCATCACGGCGCATTTTACCGGCACCATCGAGGCCGCATTCTGGTTCGTGGCGATCTCGATGTTCGTCTCGGGCGGGCTGCTCTGGCTGTTCGGTGAGGAAACGCACCCGCGCATGGGAAAGTATTGAGTCGCTGCACCTTTGTGCAGCGACTGATTTAGCCTGAGTTAGTCAGGCTGGCCTGCCTTGATCGCCTGATATTCAGAAAAAATTCCGAGTTCAAGATGGCGTTTAACTTGTGTCAGCCCGATGCCGTTCAGCGTATTGATGACCTGCTCGGGCGGAACGCATGCGTCAATGCTGTCCCAGAAATAGCGCCAGATTGTTGCGGTGTTTTTATGTTTGGATATCAATCGTGTCAGCAACGGGATCACGCCGCGCATGTAGCTTTTGAGTATCCACCGCCCTAAAGGGCTTTGCGCCTGAGTAATTTCGAGTATACAAAGGCGCCCGCCCGGCTTCAGAACGCGTTCAAACTCAGTAAAAGCCACGGACAGATCGCTGATGTGGCGCAGTGCATAGCCCATGCTCAAAAAGTCGAAATGATTGTCAGGGAAGGGCAAAGATTCGGCACGGCCTTCGATCAATACGATGTCCTTGGGCAGACGGCTGGCGGCCATCATGCCCGGGCTGGGGTCGATGCCGGTAACCAGTGCAGGATCCCCTGTAATAATACATTCTTGTGCCGCCACCAGTCCTGTACCCACGCCGACATCGAGCACCTTCATGCCCTTTTTTAAACCTGCGCGAATCAGCGCATCACGCCGGTAACCGGGGCCGGTGCCGAACGCCAGCATCGCCTCGATACGGTCGTAATCAGCTGCGGTGTTGTCAAATATCTGGCGTAAATAGGCTTGTCGATCCTGTTCCGTCTGGTAGTAATCAGTCAGCGGGACATGTGGCGCATGCACCAGGGAAGTTGTGTCGGAGGTCTTCATAGCGTCGCTCATTGTTAAATTATGCTGCCGGGTACCAGTGCATTTTTCATTCGTTGACACTTGGTGTGAGTAAGTCAGCATCGAGCACGACTGCTACGCGGCCTTCCAGCAGCAACTGACCCGCCGTGCTGACGCTGAATTGATAGAGGATATTGTTTTCGCTGCGGGAAATACAGGTCGTTTCTATGGACAGATCGGCATTGATGTCATCAAGCCTGTGTACATGCAGTTTGGCGCCGCGCACGCTGACCAGGTAGCCCGCCCGAGGGATGATCGTCTCATTTGGGGCGAGCAAGGCGCCGTGCACCGCCATGGCCTGGGCTGCGTATTCGATACCGCAGGCGGCACTTAGACTTTCATCGGAGCGCAACGGGTTGCCGGCGTCGCGGTGGCTGACAGCGCGGCACCGGATGTGTTGTTCGTCCCACGCTTCAACGCAATCGAGCAGGCACATGCTGCCCTGATGCGGGATGTGACGGGCAATCCAGGCGTGGTCGGGCATGGTTTTGTTCAGCACAGGGTAAGGTCCACGGCAAGCTGTGTGTTGTCCAGATAACTTAGCACTACGCGCCCATCTTGTTTTCGTGCGATGGCGCGCAACAGCGGCAAGCCGCGTGCGGCCGGAATTGACAGGCGCAGGCTCTCGAGTTCGGTGTCGTCGAGTCTGTCAGCGGGGACATTCGTCAGGCTGACGGTGATTTTCGCAAGTGTGCGCGCGCCGTAATGGGGGGCTAACACCAGTGAAATGCCAAATGCATCGGGGATGGGGCGGACGCTGTACAGCGGCTCGGGGTACGGTGTGTCGCACGCGAGCATCACGGTGCGCGTGTTATCTGCCACAACCTGGCTGATGGCTTCGAGCAGGCCCGCGCCGAAGCTGGCATCTAAGGCACTCAATACCGATGAGGTGCTCATTGAGCCTGTGGCTATACTCCAGTATCCGCTGGCCGTGTTATGCACCGAATTATGAAAACGGGTCGGGGATATTTGCCGGTCATCCGAGGCTAGCATCTCGCAGATGGCGTGGCAGTTTTCCCCGTCGCCGCCGGACGACGCAAACACGCTGGGCAAGTCGGCCGCAATGAGTCCTGCGGCATTGATCGCTTCGAGTCCGGTCGCCAGCGTGAGTCTGACGATCGCGCCTGCGCGACGGCGTTCAGCCGCCGGCAGCATCGCGGGGGAGGGCAGGACAGTTTTGTCAGGCAGACAGGGATGCTGTCCGCCAAGAATAGTCTGGCTACCTGGCCAGTCGCTCAAGCCGGGGCCCAGCAGGCCGATGCCTTCGATATAGGCGGTGAGCGTCATGCGTGATTCCTGCCAAAAATCAGGCTGCAATTGGTGCCGCCGAAGCCAAACGAATTGCTGAGTACGCGCGCGACAGCTTGATCGCGATTGTCCTGCAGATAGTCAAGATCAATGGACGGGTCAAGTTGCTGCGTGTTAATTCCTGCGGGCAGCAGGCCGTGTTGCAGCGCCAGCGCGCAAATCACCGCCTCTAGGCCGCCTGCCGCCCCAAGCGTATGTCCGGTCGCACCCTTGGTGGAGCTGCACGGTGTCTCATGGCCAAAGACTGCGGCAACGGCTTTCCCTTCGGCCGCATCGTTGCTCAGGGTTGCGGTGCCGTGCAGGTTGATATAGTCAATTGCAGACGGCTTTAAACCCGCCATTTTCAGCGCATCCTGCATCGCGATGCGCGCACCGAGTCCGTCCGGATGCGGCGATGACATGTGATAGGCATCGCTGGATTCGCCGATTCCCAGCAGCAGCACCGCGTCAGCGCTCAAGTTATCCTGAGCATGTTGCGGCATGCGTTCGAGCAGCGCGAAGGCCGCAGCTTCGCCGATAGACAGGCCGTTGCGTTGTGCATCATAGGGGCGGCAGGCCTGTTCAGAAATCAGGCCCAGCGAGTTAAAGCCATACAGCGTCGTCAGGCACAAAGAATCCACGCCTCCCACCACGGCCGCATCGATCAGTCCCGCCTCTATCATGCGCCGGGCCGAACTGAATACCTTAGCGCTGGACGAACAGGCCGATGACACCACGACCGCAGGCCCCGTCAGGCCAAAATAATGGCGCGTGAAATCCGCGACCGAAAAGGTGTTGTGTGTTGTGCCATAGTTAAAATCGGCAGGCAGTGCGCCGGTGTCTGGAGCCCGTCGGCGGTAGGCCTGCTCGGATTGCAAAATGCCGGAAGTGCTGGTGCCGAGAAACACACCGATGCGCTGCGCGCCGTATTTTGCAATGGCAGCATGCACCGCCCCGGCAAAGCCATCCTGCATCAAGCCCAATTGCGCGAGCCGGTTGTTCCGGCAATCAAAGTCAGCCAGCTGAGCGGGGAGTTGCACCGCATCCACCCCTTTCACCTCGCCTGTAAAAGTCGCCAGATCCACCGTATCAAATGTGCAAGGTGCAAGGCCCGTACGGCGCTCGCGCAATGCGGCAAGCGTCGGGTTAAGACCGTGACCGATGCTGCTGGTCGCGGTGAAATGGGAGAGCCAAAGCGGATTCAAAGGAAAGTAGACCGATCTTGAGTAAGGTTCGAGTTTAACAAAATATAGCCGCGGTGCCGGATCAATCAGGTTGATTGCTGACTTTATTCGTCCTGTCCAGACGCAATGACAGGAAAGCGGCCAGTACGCCCAATGCAAGACCGGCCAGCACATCCAGCACCACATGCTGGCGTGTGGCCAGCGTGGAATAGACGATGCCGATACACCATGCCCAATTGACGATGAGTATCCACAGCGGCGCGCCAAAACGGCTCAGCAGATGATGCAGCCAGAATCCTGAAAAAACGGCTGTGGTGACGTGCAGTGAAGGGCAGGCGTTGCCCGAGGAATCCATGTTTTTCAGAAAATCCATGTCGGGATACAGGGCCCAGTCGATATGGGCGGCGGGCATTGCCGTGGGCCAGAAGTAGAAGACGATCAGCCCGGTCATGCAGGTGGCTAGCATGGACAGTCCATAGCGATACAGCTCACGCCGGGTCGCGAGCAACGCCGGGGGCAATGAGACGTAGACCCACAATGACAAGTAGACGGGCAGGGCTTGCGGTACAAAGCCGATCAGTCTATCCGCGTGGATGACGGGCATCACGGTTGCCGGGTAGGCTGGCTTTTTCAGCAAATAGAAGTACGCCGCGAAAAATACGCCGATGAAAAGCATCGTCCCGATCCCTTTGAGGTGCACATGCTGCGGTATGACCGCTACAACCTGACGGTACCAGGGCGTCTTGCTCAAGGCAGGCTTCGGGTTTTGCGTCATGACAGGGCTTGACGCAACGTGACAAAACGCAGATTGGCCACACGGGCCGCGATCAGCACAGTGGGGAGCACATCGAGAATGACCGGTATGCCTTCAGGTGTGCGTGCGGCATTGCCATCATGCAACAGCAATAT
>JBBRBS010000022.1:0-20287 GCA_038205615.1 Burkholderiales bacterium
GTGTGCTGATGTTTCGTCGCTCATAAAGTCTGCCGGTGCGGATGTTTATAACAAAATATCGGGGATGTTTATGTTCGCCAGCCAACATAGGGTCATCTGTCGAGGCTGTCAGTATGATGTTTGTGTGCGACAGCGAACAGATGCTTTTTAAATATTGCCGGATTATGCGTACTTCCCCACTTCCGGAAAGAAAAAGGGCAGGTCATGAATAACACACAAAAAAACCTCAGCCGCCTGCTCGGTATTGGTCTTGTCGCCTTGCTGGGAAATAGCGCGTTAGCCCACGAACAGCCAGGTGAATGTGGTCATTCCTGGAACAAAGGGTATGGCATGCAGGTTGAGCCGCGCATGGCGGCGCTGCATAGCGCGCTTAAACTCTCAGCCAGTCAGGAGGCGGCATGGACTGAATTTTCGGAAAAAATGAAACCGGTCAGAATGGATACGCCGAAGCCAAAAAACTTGATGGGTATGAGTACGCCGGATCGCCTCGATCAAATGCTGGAAAACATGAAAACTCATGAGAAACGGATGGCCGAGCATGCGGCAACAGTCCGGGCATTTTATGACACGTTGACTCAAGTCCAGAAAAAGGTATTCGACACGCATTTTCAGGAGCGTCAGAATCACCGATCGCCGGACAAAATGTAACCTTTTACAAGGGGATGATCATGAACAGGCGGGTTGTCAAAGCACTGTTTATCACCGTTTTAGCAATATCTGCCAACGGTTTTTCTGCCGACGAGCAGGTTCAGCTGCAGCCTGTCATTCTGGGTAAAGTCACCAGCTTTTCCAATACATGCAGTCTCGTGATTATCGATGCCGACAACCAGAAACATGAGATTGATCCGGCAGCCCTAGGCGAGGCTGAGCGCCGGTCCGGGCATTACAACGTCAATCCATATCTGCGGTTTGCGGGGTATGGCACCGATTTTCAGCATATCGACTCTGCGCGCTGCATCGCAATCGCTGGACGGACGGCATCGGAATACGGAATACGGCAGGTAATAATAACGCATGACCGGAGCAACGAAGTGACGGTGTCGGTGCCTGCAAGCTATGTCGATAACGGCCGTAGTACACGAACTTATCTTTATGAGTTTACCGTGCGTGACGGCTGCGACTACAGTAAATCCTCGTGCAGGATCAACTCGACGATGCGGTTTCGCAACATTAATCCGGGCAGCAAAGAATGGTCGCAAACCGCGATCAACAACGTGCGCGCGTATTTTTAAGGCGCGGTCAGTCAGATAGACGGTGGCTTATACAAAGCCACCGGGTTTAACCCAATGCTTTCCTGATGCGCAGCAGCGCTTTTGTAGTTTGTGGCTTGAACCTTATGACAGCGCCTTGTTGATGCGTTCCAGCGCTTTTGTAAGGTTTTCCATCGAGGTGGCGAATGACAGGCGGATGTAACCTTCGCTGCCGAATGCCGAGCCGGGTACGACGGCCACACCGGCTTTCACGAGCAGGTATTCGGACAGCGCGATGTCAGTCGCCTCCGCAATGATGCCCTTTTGATGCAGCGTGGCGATAGCGCCTCTTGCATCGGGGAATGCGTAGAATGCGCCGCCTGCCATGATGCAGGACAGGCCCGGGATCTTGTTCAGTTCGTTGACGACGAATACATGGCGTTCGCGGAATGCGCGCAGCATCGGCTTGATGCAGTCCTGATCGCCGTTGAGCGCAGCTTCCGCCGCGACCTGTGAAATGGAGGTCGGGTTGGATGTGCTCTGCGATTGCACGTTTTCCATTGCGGTGATGATGTATTCGGGCCCCGCCGCATAACCGATGCGCCAGCCGGTCATCGCGTACGCCTTGGATACGCCGTTGAGCACCATGGTGCGCGGATACAGATCCGGGCAGGCATCCAGAATGTTGACGAACTTCGCGTCGGTCAGCGCGATGTGTTCGTACATGTCGTCGGTGGCGATCAGGATGTCCGGATGTTTGCGCAGTACGGCGCCCAGCGCCTCGAGATCCTCCAGCGTATAGACCGCGCCTGAAGGATTGCTCGGGCTGTTGATCACGACCATCCTGGTCCTGGAGGTGATCGCCGCTTCCAGCTGTGCCGGTGTCAACTTGAAGCCCTGTTCGATACCCGCCTGAACAATGACCGGTTTTCCTTCGGCGATGATCACGATGTCCGGATACGACACCCAGTACGGTGCGGGAACAATCACCTCGTCGCCCGGATTGATCACGGCCAGCGCCAGGTTGAAGAAGCTTTGCTTGCCGCCGCAGGAAACCAGGATCTGTTTTGGCGTGTAAGTCAGGCCGTTGTCGCGCTTTAACTTGGCGATGATGGCCGCTTTCAAAGAAGGCGTACCGCCGACCGCCGTGTATTTGGTGAAGCCCGCATTGATCGCGCCGATTGCGGCATCCTTGATGTGCTGTGGGGTGTCGAAATCAGGTTCTCCTGCGCCCAGTCCTATGATGTCCATTCCTTCGGCCTTCAGTTTTGCGGCGCGTGCGGTAACGGCAAGAGTAGGGGAGGGTTTGATGGCTTGGACGCGTTTTGACAGGGACACGATATATTTCCTTGGAATAGGGACAGTGCAGCGAATTATACACTCACAAGGTAAAGAATGAACCTGTGCCAGACGGTTGATAAACGCAATCCGTTTGAGCGTCAAGTGGGGGTGAAATGTCCCGGGATTTATGCGCGTCGTGCTGAATTCGGGCTGCAATTTCCGTAATCTGCTCAGGTTCGAATGCCCTGCAAAGCCTCACCCCGCAGCTTCTGCGCTGTGTGGTATTCTTCCGCTCCATGCCGGAGCCGGTGAGTTTTGCGGGATAATTCGATGCTCATCACGCACATTTATTAAACTATTTCTACAACCAATCAGCCTGCCTGCGTGCTCAGGCCGGAATAACATGAGTAAAGACATCAAAAGCCGTAAGTTGCAATTGGCGCTCGATAATCTTGAATCGCTCCCCGCCATGCCGGACATCGCGCATAAATTGCTGGCGCTGCCGCTGGATACTGAGGCCGGTGAGGCGCAGATGTTAAGTCTGATCGAGCAGGATCCGCAGATTTTCGCCAGAGTGGTCGGTATGGCTAACTCGCCTGCAATGGGCGTCGGGCGCAAGATAAACAGCATCAAGGATGCTGCGATGCTGCTCGGCCTGAAGCGGCTGAAGTCTGTGGCTATTGGCATCGCAACGATGTCAAAACTGCTCAGCCAGCCGGCAGGCAGGAATTTTGATCCGCATGATCTTTGGACGCACAGCATGACGGTTGCGATCGTGATGAACGTGATCGCGCAGAAAATGCCGAAACGTATCCGTCCTGATGATAATCAGATTTTTCTGGCCGGATTGCTGCACGACATCGGTCTGATGGTCTTGCACCATGTTGATCCGGAGGCGAGCGACGAGTTGCATCGCCAGCTGCGTCTGAATCCGACCTGCCCGATAAATGAACTCGAATTGGAGTTGCTGGGCATGACTCATAACGATATTGGCGCACAGCTGGTGCGGCACTGGCATTTGCCAGATGATGTGGTCGATGTGGTGGCGCTGCATCATTCGCCAGGCTGCGGTAACGAGACATTCTCAAATCCGTTGAGCAGACTGGTGAATATCGCCGAAAAACTGCTGCCCGATTTCGGAATTTCCGAACACACCAATGACGCTATAGATGAGAACGAATGGTGTGAGTTGTGCATCGACCCTGTTCATACGTGGGAGTTTATCGAATTGGCAAACGAGCTGGCCATTCAAATTGCGCAACTGCCGGATACGCTCAGCGCTTCGCGACCCGTTGCCATTGCACCCGCCGCGCCGCGCGCAGCTCCCGCGATAACCGCAGCTGTCGTTCATCCTGCCAGACGGATGCGTTTTGTAAATATTCCCGCGCTGAGTGCGATCGTCCGGTGGATCCGCAGGATATTGCGATGAGGGAGGGTTTATGTTGTATCTAGCTGATTATTAATGATAAATAATCATTGTCAGTGTCTGTTTTTCTGTGGCAGGTCAGCCCTAATTCCAGCGATAGTGGGTGGCATGCCGTACAATGCCGCCCATGAACACACAACACCCCTTTAGCTTGCTCACGCCGGATACGGTGCTCGATGCGCTGGACAGCATCGGTCTCAGAAGTGACGGCCGCCTGCTGGCGCTGAACAGCTATGAGAATCGCGTCTATCAGGCGGGTATGGATGACGGTCCCCCGCTGGTTGCCAAGTTTTATCGCCCCGCGCGCTGGCCGGATGCGGCTATTCTTGAAGAGCACGCTTTTGTTGCGACCTTAGTTGAGCGCGAGATTCCGGTGGTGCCTGCACTGAACATCAATGGGCTCACGCTGCATGAATATAACGGTTTCCGTTTTTCAGTTTTCTGTAAACACGGCGGACGTGCGCCGGAGCTGGATCGCACAGGCACGCTGGAATGGATGGGGCGTTTTCTCGGACGTATCCATGCGGCAGGGAGCCTGCAATCGTATTGTCATCGTCCCGCGCTCGATATTCAAAGTTTCGGCATTGAACCGGTCGAGTACCTTTTGGCGCACGATTTCATCCCGTTAGAGCTGCTCGAAGTCTATCGTGGCGTGGTAGCGCTTGCGCTGGACGGGGTGAGACGCTGTTTCGAACGGGCCGGGGACGTCAAAATATTGCGACTGCATGGCGACTGTCATGTCGGCAATGTGCTGTGGACGGATAAAGGGCCGCACTTCGTGGATTTCGACGACAGTCGCATGGGGCCGGCAATACAGGATTTGTGGATGCTATTATCCGGCGAGCGCGACGAGCAAACGCGGCAGTTAGGCGACCTGCTGGCGGGCTACGAGGATTTTTACGATTTCAACCCGCGCGAGTTGCATCTGCTGGAGGCGCTGCGCACGTTGCGGCTGATTCACTATTCGGCGTGGATCGCCAGGCGCTGGGATGACTCGGCATTTCCGGTGGCGTTTCCCTGGTTCAATACCCAGCGCTACTGGCAGGACCGGATCCTTGAATTGCGCGAGCAGATCGCGCTGATGGATGAGCCACCCTTGCATTGTTGAAACTGTGTCTGTTGGTCGGAAACAAAAGCAAAAAGCGTGAATCGCTTTCATCATTGATTTTTAAGGATATATAGATTGGAATGAACAAATGACTAACGATACCATCATCGCCGCAACACAGGACTGGCTGGAAAAAGCCGTCATCGGCCTCAACCTGTGTCCGTTCGCCAAGGCGGTACATGTCAAGAAGCAGATCCGCTACGTCGTGAGCGCTGCCACGACAGAGGAGGCCTTGCTGGCTGAGTTGATGACCGAACTGCGCCATCTGCAGGCCACCGATCCTGAGGTGCTCGACACCACGCTGCTGATCCATCCTCAGGTGCTGACCGATTTTCTGGACTACAACGATTTTCTGGATACGGTGGATATTGCCACTGCCGAACCCGAGTTTAACGATGCGTTTCAGGTTGCCAGTCTGCACCCGCAGTATCAGTTTGCCGGCACGGAAGTGGACGACATCGAGAATTTCACCAACCGGGCGCCCTATCCGACGCTGCATCTTTTGCGCGAAGACAGCGTGGACAGGGCCGTGGAGGCCTTTCCCGACGCGGATCATATTCCTGAGACCAATATCGAAACCCTGAAGAAGCTGGGGCGCGAAGGTTGGGATGCGCTGGGATTGATTAAGTGACTTTTGCCTGATTGAGGTGCGCAGCTTATCGCGCCGGATTGCTTAATACGTCCCGATGAAATTTATAGGTATTTTTCCCGCTGTGCTTGGCCAGGTACATGGCCTCGTCCGCTTGTGTGATCAGCTGTTCGAGTGATTGTGCATCGTCAGGGAACAGGGAGATGCCGATGCTGCCTCCCACGTGACACAGTTGGCCATTTAAATCAAACGGTTCGGACAGCGTGGCGATGATCTTGCCCGCGACCAGCGAGATCCCGTCGGCGGGTTCAGGGTTGCTTAACACAAAGGTGAACTCGTCTCCGCCCACCCGTGCCACGATGTCCGAGGCTCGAATGGTTTTCTTCAGTCTTCTGGATACTTGCTGCAACAAAAGGTCACCCGCATCGTGCCCCAGTGTGTCATTGATTTTCTTGAACCCATCCAGATCGAGGAAAAAGACGGCGACCTTGTAGTTGTTGCGTTGAGCCAGCGACAGGGAAAGCTCAAGGCTGTTGAGGAATAACGCGCGGTTCGGCAGATCGGTCAAAAAGTCGTAGTGAGCCAAGTGCGCGATCTTCTGTTCTGCCAGACGGCGTTCGGTGATATCCCGTGCAATTCCTACAAAGTAATTCTGCCCGCCCAGTAACATTTTTGACAGGGATAACTCCATTGGAAACAGCTCGCCATTTTTTCGTACGGCCAACATCTCGCGTCCGCGTACGCCAGGTGTCGCGCCTTGTTCGGTGTGTAAGTGCTGATGGATATAGGCATCATGCTCGGCTTGATCCGGCTCCGACAGCAGGGATTTAATGCTTTTCCCCAGGATGTCATGCTGTGAATAACCGAAAATTTGCTCGGCCGCCGGGTTGAAACCCTGAATTTCACCGGATTCGTTGATGGTGATGATGCCATCCATTACGTTCTGGATGACTGCATGCAATTGCCCTTGGCTTTTCTCCAGCTCACCCTTGGTTTGCTTCAGATTCATGACCATCTGCCAGAACAGTTTGACTTCAGGGCCGCTCGCCACCCGTTTGTCGCCGAAAACCTGACCCACTTGTCCGGCGATTGAATCGTCGTGCGACAAGTTGTACACGATGCAGTCTGGATAGTCACGGCAGGCCAGTATTGCCTGAGCTGCATCGGTATAGGTCGGAATGCCATTTTTTTTGGCCAGTCGCAGGCCCGCTGCATCGGGATTCGTATCGGCTATCGCGATAACATGAACCAGATTGTCTTCCAGGAACATCTCAAGCAGCGCATGACCACCCCGTCCGGCACCGATAATCAGGACTGGCGATCCCAGCGTTCTTTGTGCAGTCATGTCTTATCCTTGCTAAATTTAGGTGGCGATGGAGGCGCTGATCATGCCTTGTTGGCGGCGATCTGCTGAAATAATTCCATGCGGCGGGCGTTGATTTTTCCTTTTGCGACGGCGTCCAGCAACGCGCAACCCGGTTCATGCAGATGATGGCAGTCGCGGAAACGGCATTGCCCCAGATAGTCAGAAAATTCGATGAAGCCTTGTTCTATCCTGCCCAATGACAGGTGATGCAGACCGAAGGCCTGTACGCCGGGGCAGTCGATCAGGCGGCTGACAGCATCCAGATCATACAGTTTGGCGTGGGTAGTCGTGTGTTTTCCGGAATCGAGCACGGTGGAAATTTCGCGCGTCGCCGCTTGAGCGTCCGGCAGCAGGGCGTTGATCAGTGTGGATTTGCCCATGCCGGACTGGCCGACCAGCACGCTGGTGTGGCCGGCGAGGTAGGGGCGCAGCGTGGCCACATCTTCTAAGGCGGAGAGTTCCAGCACGTTGTAGCCGATCGCCCGGTAGGGTGCGAGTTGCAGCCTTGCAGCGGCGGCAGGAACGGGTAAATCGCATTTGTTCAGCACGATCAGTACGGACAGGTCCTGATCAAATGCGGCGATCAGGCAGCGTGTCACGACTTCATCGCTGAAGGACGGTTCGGCCGCGACCACGATGATGATCTGGCTGACGTTCGCCGCGATGAGTTTTGAACGGTAGGCGTCTGAACGGTGCAGCAACGAGGTGCGCGGTGCGGTGCGTTCGATCACGCCCTGATTGTCGCCGCTGCGCTGTATTTCGACTTCATCGCCGCACACCACATCGCTCTTCTTGCCGCGCGTAAGACACGGCAGCAGGCTGCCATCGGCTAATCTCACCAGATACTGCCGACCGAATGCCGCGACGATGCGGCCTTTAAGAGGCGCGTTCAAAGCGTAAACAGCGCGTCTGCTTTCGCGGCGCAAATGAAGTCGTTTTCGGACAAGCCGCCGATGGCATGTGTGCTGTAGTCCACGCGGCAGCTGTTGTAGCTGACTACAAGATCCGGGTGATGATTAGCCTGGTGAGTCATCCACGCCAGCGCATTGACG
The DNA here is from genome assembly GCA_038205615.1 of Burkholderiales bacterium. GTDB lineage: Bacteria > Pseudomonadota > Gammaproteobacteria > Burkholderiales > Gallionellaceae > Gallionella. The sequence goes on from JBBRBS010000022.1 coordinate 8,013, forward strand.
AACGCGATGGTCTGATAATAATTCTTGAATTGGTAAGTCTTGCTGATCAACGGGCCCAGCTGTTGCCAGCCTCCCAATTTTGCCATCAAGTTGTTTATTTCAGTTTGTGCAAGTGCGGCTGTGCCACTCTCGCAGGGCTGCTTGCTGGCCAGGTTGCAGACGGGTTCCATGATGCCTTTATTTGAGGTTGTAATAGCGGTTGAGATACGCGCCCAGATGCTGCTCTTCCAGCGCACTCAGATTCGCGCCGACATTGCCGCTGCAGATTTTAATCTGTTCGATCAGCCCGCCCGCGTCATGCACTTTTCGGTTCGCCCGGGTGAAAATCGCGTTGCCGTCACCGCCCAGCATCGCTGCATGACAACTGTTGCATTTGTATTTATCGAAAATCGCTTTCCCGGTTTGCGGGTTGCCGCTCGGAAAAGGATTGGCCTGCGCGATGGTAGCAGCAAACAACAATATGGTAGCAGCGAGTAATTTCATGGTGTCCTCGTTAAAGTGAGTATCGCGTAGCGATTCATTATCACTCTCCCACGTGGGGGAGAGCTGGAAGAGAGGGGGCGGACAGTTCCATCATTTTCAGAAGTGTAGCCATGTTCGTTATAGTGCCTGCAAGTTGTTGATGCGCACCATTGCAGGCGGGTGCGAGTCGTAGAATTTTGAATACAGCGGATCGGGGGTCAGGGTCGCCGCGTTGTCCTGATACAGTTTGACCAGTGCGTTTACCAGTTCGCCTGAATCAGTCTGTTGCGCAGCATACGCATCGGCCTCGAATTCATGTTTTCGGGAATAGGCCGACATGATCGGGCTGATAAAAAACCCTAGAACCGGCATTGTCATGAAAAATAAAAGCAGTGCCAGCGCGGTATGAGTCTGTCCTGAACTTGTCGCAGCATTGACGCCCAGTCCCTGGTAGAACCAGCTGGTTTGCATCAGCTGACCTAGCAGCCATAAAAATCCCAGGCTCATCGCGAAAGTCAACGCGATGCGTTTCATCACATGATGATGTTTGAAATGGCCGAGTTCATGCGCCAAAACCGCCTCGATTTCATTGATGCTCAAGCGCGCCAGCAGCGTGTCGAAGAACACGATGCGTTTGGTTTTGCCGAACCCGGTGAAGTAGGCATTGCCGTGCGCGCTGCGACGGCTGCCGTCCATCACGAACAGGCCGCTGCTGGTAAAGCCGCAGCGGGCCAGTAAGGCCTCGATGCGCGCTTTCATCGCTTCATCCTGCAACGGGCTGAACTTGTTGAAAATCGGCGCGATGAATGTTGGATAAATGAACAAAATCAACAAGTTGAAAATAACCCATACGCTCCATACATACAGCCACCAGTACTCGCCCATGCGGCCCATCAGCCACAACACGCCGAACAAAAGCGGCAGACCCAGAACCGCGCCTATCAGCAGCCCTTTCAGCATATCGGTCAGATATAGTTTGAAGGTCATGTTGTTGAAGCCAAAGGCCGCTTCGATGCGGAAGGTGCGGTACAGGTTGAACGGGGCTTCCAGGAACGATGAGAGCATCAACACCGCGACCATGGTTGCCATGCCCTGAATCAGAGGCTGGCTGAACCAGCCCTGACAGAGGTCGGATATCCACTGGATGCCGCCACCTGCGGTAAAGATCAGCAGCAGCACGGCATCGAACTGGATGGCCAGCATCGAAAAGCGCGTCTTGGCGGTGGTGTAATCGGCGGCCTTCTGGTGATCGCCCAGCTGAATCTGCTCGCGAAATGCATCAGGCACGGCCGCGCGATGGCGAGCGATGTGTGCCAAATGACGGCGTGCCAGCCACAGTTTCGCCAGGGTGGTGAATGCGAGTGTTGCGATGAAAATGTAGGTAAATTGCGTGGCTGACATATTGTCTTAATGTTTCTGTGGTGGCAGTAAGTAGGGTTGTGACACAATACGGTTCTTACCGTTCAATAAAGCTTGCGAATTATGGCACAAAATCAAAACTACCTAGTCTGGATAGACATGGAAATGACGGGGCTGAATCCGGATACCGACCGCATCATCGAAGTGGCGATCGTCGTGACCGATAACAACCTGGAAACGATCGCCGAAGCGCCTGTGCTGGTCGTGCATCAGCCCGACAGCATTATGGACGGCATGGATGCGTGGAATAAATCGACTCACGGCAAGTCAGGTCTGATCGAAAAGGTCAAAGCCTCGACGCTGGATGAAGCGGCAGTCGAAGCACAAATGCTCGATTTTTTGAAGGAATATGTGACGCCACGTAGCTCGCCGATGTGCGGCAACTCGATCTGTCAGGACAGACGCTTCATGGCGCGCTCGATGCCGGCATTCGAAGACTACTTCCATTATCGAAATCTGGATGTCAGCACGCTCAAGGAGTTGGCTAAACGCTGGAAACCCGACATGGCGAAGGGTGTGAAGAAGCACGGCAAGCACGAAGCGCTGGCTGATATTTACGAATCCATCGAAGAGTTAAAGCATTACCGAGAGCATTTCATCAAACTTTAATCGCGCACGCCCTGCGTTGAGGTCTACCAAATGATGAAAATGCTTCGCCTGCGCTGGAGTGCATTGGGCGTGCAGGAGAAACTGCATATCCTGATCCAGGGATCATTGCTTATCCTGCTCGTTTTTTCGACGAACTGGCTGATCGAACGCTTCGATAAGCAGATCATCGCCCATGCGGAACAGCGTGCGGACGAGGTGGCAGACGGGTTGATCAACGGCATGAACATGTTGATGTTGACGGGGATGGCGTCAAATCCTGCCAACCGCAAGTTATTGCTGGAAAAAACGCGTCAGTCTGCCGGCGTCGTGGATTTGCGCATCGTGCGTGGCTTGTCGGTGGCGGCACAATTCGGGCCGGGGCTGCCCGAAGAGCAGGCGCAGGACGAGATGGATCGCACGGCGCTCATCACCGGAAAGTCCGCCTTTGAGCGTATCGAAGAGACAGGCAAGTCGCCTGTGCTGCGTGTGGTTGTCCCCTTTATCGCGCAACAAAATTTTCGCGGCACTAACTGTTTGTCTTGCCACAAGGCGGCAGAGGGCAGTGTCAATGGCGTGGCCAGCGTCAACATCGACCTGAGCCAAGATCTGGCGAATTTGTCCGAAATAAAGAGAAATTTATGGGTCGGGAATATCATCATGCAGATATTCCTGTCACTGTTGATTTATTTTGTGGTGCGCAAGTTGCTGACCGAGAATATCGCACTGCCGGTAAAAAAATTGCAGCTGACGATGTCGCAGATTCAGCGCAATAACGACTTGTCGCAACGCGCCGATGTGGATGAGCAGAATCCTGATATCGGGGAGATGGCACGCACCTTCAATACACTTCTCTCCAGTCTGGAGCATGCTCATGACCGTCTGGAATTGTTTGCCAGGATGTTTGATAACAGCGGCGAGGCGATGATCATTACTGATGCTGACAGACGCATTATTATGGTCAATCCCGCGTTCGAGCAGATCACTCAATACAGTGCCGCAGAAGTGGTCGGTAAAGATCCAAAACTGCTCAGTTCGGGCAAACAGACGGCGGATTTCTACAAACTCATGTGGGTCACCATTGAGGTGTCAGGTCAGTGGCAAGGTGAAATATGGAACCGCCGCAAGAACGGTGAGGTTTATCCTGAGTGGTTGTCGATCGGTGTGGTCAAAAATGCCAAAGGGCAGGTAATCAACTATATATCCCTGTTCTCTGATATCACCAAGCGCAAGGAAGCCGAGCGCCGCATCGAATTTCTGGCGCATTACGATATATTAACCCGACTGCCTAATCGTGCGCTGTTTGCCGACCGGATGAAGCACGCACTGCTGTTGGCGTCCCGCAGCAACAGCAAGGTCGGCCTGATGTTCCTTGATCTGGATAAATTCAAGTCCATCAACGATACGCTGGGACACCTGGCCGGAGATCAGTTGTTGCAGTCGGTTGCTGCGCGGCTGTTATCCTGTGTTCGTCAATCAGATACGGTTTGCCGGCAGGGGGGTGACGAATTCATGATCCTGCTGGAGGAAATCAGCTCGGTAGCGGATATCGAACTGATCGCACACAAGATCATGGCTGAGATGTCGGTCGTTCATCAGCTGGGGAATGCGGAAATTGTTGTCAGCTTCAGTATCGGGGCGGCAATCTACCCTGATGATGCAGGCGAGGCTGAAGCGCTGGTGCATTGCGCCGATCAGGCGATGTATCTGGCTAAATCAAGCGGTAGAAATAACTTCAAGCTATATAATCCGGTTGATGTTCCGGGAGACGTCTGATTTGTATCTTAACTTCGGCTGATTAAAAGGAGATTGTCATGTACCAACGCATACTGGTTCCGATTGATGGCAGCAGCACGTCAGACAGGGCATTGCAGGAGGCAATCAAATTGATAGGTGATCAGCCTGCCTTGTTACATCTGGTGCACGTGGTGGACGATCTGCAATTTCTCGATACGGAAGGTTATGTAGACTACGCGGAATTGCGCAAGCTGACCCGGAAAATCGGTGAACGTGCGCTGGCCAAAGCCTGTGAAGTTGCAAGACAAGCCGATCTCACGGTCGATACTACGCTGCTGGAAGGCAATGGGGAGCGCATCGCGCGCGTGATCGATGCGGAGGCCACCAGCTGGTCGGCCGATTTGATCGTAATCGGCACACATGGCCGTTCCGGATTCAATCACCTGCTGTTCGGCAGCGTCGCCGAGGGCGTGGTGCGCGGTGTATCGGTGCCTGTGCTGCTGGTTCGCAGTGAATAGCATCGCACCGAGGCTCGAAGTTTCGCGCCAAATTACACCTGGTATCAACTGACTCATGCTGACCCCTACCGTTATATTCCCCTGGAATGCAAATTTCGATACCGGCATCGATGTGATCGACGAGCAGCATCAGAAGCTGGTCGATCTGTTAAATCAGCTGGCACGTGATTTTGCTTTTGGCGCCGATGCGCTCGAATTGAATCGAGTCTTCGATGAGCTGGCAGACTACGCCGTGTATCACTTTAAGACTGAAGAGGCAATCTGGAGAAAACACATGCCCTCGGACGAGTTGGCGGCAGTGCATGAGCAAACTCATCAGGATTTTGTGGCTGAAGTGCTCAAACTCAAGGGAGAGCATGACGCGTTAGCCAGTGCGGAGGTCGTCGACCAAATTGTCTCCTTTCTGACCCACTGGCTGGCTTTTCATATTCTTGAATCTGATAAGCACATGGCGAATATCGTTCTCTTCCTGCAGCAGGGTGAGACCTTGCAAGCGGCCAAGCAAAAAGCCAGTGTGGTGATGAGCGGTGCAATGCGTGTGTTGATTGAAACAGTCCTGACCATGTACGACAGCATGTCATCAAGAACCTTGCAGTTGATGCGGGAGATCGCCGAGCGACAGCGGGCTGAGGAGCGCTTGCACCTGTCCAGAAGCGTCATCGACAGTACGCTTGAGGCGGTATTCATTACCGATGCTGCAGGAATCCTCATCGATACTAATCCTGCCTTCTGTCAGGACGTACAGCAGCCACATGAACAGATTGTCGGGATGCACATCCGACAGATGAAGCCGGCGTTGTTCAGTCAGAAACAAATGGACGTGATCTGGCAGGAGACGACCGATACCGGTCACTGGGCGGGTGAACTTCTCGGGCGAAATGTGCAGGGAGCCGTTGAAGCTGTCTGGCTCACGCTATCTGCCGTTAAGAATAAGCAGGGTGATATTACCCACTATGTAGGGCTGTTGTCATCCATTTCACAGTTGCTTGAGCGTCAGCACAGTCTTGAAGAGGCGGCGCATCACGATGTTCTGACCGGATTGCCAAATCGCCGTCTGTTACATGACAGGCTGGCTCAGGCCGTGATGCGCAGCCGTCGCAGTGAACGCCTGTTGGCGGTCTGTTATCTCGATCTGGATGGCTTTAAACAGATCAACGATAGGCTGGGCCATGATGCAGGAGATGACGTCTTGCGCATGGTGGCCAGCCGATTGAATCAGGTGCTGCGCGGCGAGGATACCGTCGCGCGTCTGGGTGGCGACGAATTCGTGCTGCTGCTGGGTGATTTGGATGGCGAAGAGGATGCCGGCTTGTTGTTAAGCCGACTGTTGCAGGGTATTTCTCAGCCAATTTTACTAGGCGCCACGCAAGTCGCCGTGACCGCCAGTATCGGTGTCACGCTTTATCCTCGTGATCAGAGTGCGCCTGAGCAATTGTTAAAGCACGCCGATGAGGCGATGTATATTGCTAAGAACAACGGCAAGTCACGCTACCATGTTTACAGTTGGATAAACTCTGACTTGTTTGTCATGTCCGTGCTGGGAAGTTCCCGAATGGGGCTGCCGGGGGTGGGAGTTTCAAGGCAGTATCAATCAGTGTTTCCTTCGATCAGGAAACTCCTGAATCCCTGATTCTGTAACGCACGTTTCAGTCATGCCGGTTGACGACGGAATCGTTTCATCCTCTTTGATAATCGGGACGTTTAGGCTCATACGGCACCCGCTTCCTGGTGCCGTGTCGATGATCAGCTCGCCACCGAGCATCCGCATTCTTTCCTGCATGCCGAGCAGCCCGAAATTTTGTCTTTTCAGTCGGGTTGTTTCAAGGTCAAAACCGATTCCGTCGTCCTGCACAGTCAGTCGCAGTGAATCATCGTCTGCCTGTAAGTTGATGTATACCCGGCTGGCATTTGCATGTCTGGCCACATTGGTCAGCAACTCCTGGGTGATGCGAAACATAATCGCAAGCTGTAGTTCACTGAGCTTCGGGATGTCGGCCGAGTGACTCAACATGCAGGGAATCTTGAACATGTTGGTAAAATCATCCTTTAGCCACTCCAGTGCCAATTGCAATCCCATATCCAGTGCAAGCGGGCGCAAATCGGTGACGACGCCCCGCATGCTGTTGATGGCACGGCTAAGAAGCTCCAGCATCTGGCGTGTCCTTGGAATGAGCGCGGGTAACTGCTGGCTATATTCCATTTTTAGTGTGCCGATATCGAGGCGCAACGCCGCCAGCAGCTGTCCTAATTCGTCGTGCAATTCGTATGCAATGCGCTTTCTTTCGTTGCTCAGTGCAAGTTCTGAGCTGGCCGCTAACATCCTCAGGTTATCCAGTGCAATCTTCAACAGCGCGGACTGCGCCTTGTATTTGGCTTCGCGCTCGCTCAGCGCTGTATGCATCAAGTGGCGCTCGGTAATGTCGCGCGACAACGTAATAAAACGTGCATCCTGTGCATCATCATCGGACTGTTTGCTAACCGATAATTCGAACCAGTTATCCCCTTGGGGCAAGCTGAGCATGAATTGTCGTCCGAACGAATAGCCCTTGCTATCCGCTTCTGCAATCGCGGCCAGCACTGCTTCGGCGGCCAGATGTGGCAGTACTTCTGATACGGTGCGACCCAGCAGTTGATCCACCGGTGCCGCAAGCAAATTGTCCTGGCTGCTCCATGCGTTGAGATAGCGTCCATGGCTGTCGAACTCAAACATCAGATCAGGCACTGCATTCAACAGCGTCTCAAAGCGCTGATGGCTGCTGTTGATTTCCTTTTCGGCCAGCTTACGCTCGTTGATCTCAGAGATGAATCCATGCCAGAGCACCGAACCATCCGCTTCCCGTTGTGGCATCGCATTGCCGAGCAGCCAGCAAACCGTACCATCATCGAATTTGACCTGGTACTCGTGGTGCCACAGCGTCAGCTCAGCCGCCGAACGGTGGATGGAGGCAGTAACTTCGTCAAGATCGTCAGGGTGCAGGAGCGCAAATACCTTGCTCGCATCTTCAACCACTTCCTCGGGCTTTAACCGGTATATCTCACTGATACCATCGCTTGCAAAAGGAAAACAGGAGCTGCCATCCGCGCGCAGGCGGTACTGGTAAACCACCCCGGGAAGCCGGCTGGCAATCTTTTGCAGACGACCGAGCGCTTCTTCCTTTGCTTCTTCTGACTGATGGCGGGCAGTGTTATCGGTGCCGATCAGCAGATAACCGATGATGGTGTTCTGTTCGCAGCGCAGCGCGGTGACTGACACCACTGCCGGGATGCGGCTGCCATCCTTGCGGATATAGGTCAGTTCGTAAATATCTTCGATACCGTGCGATGCCTTGAATACCAGCGCCTCGAAGCCCGGCAGAATGTGGGTTTCAAGTTCAACACTCAACGCCGCTGCGCGTGCGACCAGTTCGATCGGGTCGGAAATGTCAGCAGGCGTAATCCGGTTGATCACGTCAATCGCAGCATAGCCCAGCATGCACTCGGCGCCGACATTGAAAATCTGAATGACGCCCTGCGCGTCGGTGGCGATGCTGGAGAAATTCTTGCTGTTAAAAATCGCGCGTTGCAAGGCATCAGTGTTGATCAACGCCTCGTTGCCCGGCGTGATGCCTGTGCCATTGTGGGTGGGTACGGGGGGAACAATCTGCATCAACGCGTCTCGCTTCTTTTAACCGGTTTACGTACTGGGGAACCCCGGCGAGTATAGGCGCTATTCGCTATGCGTAATGTGGTAAAAAAATGCTGGCCGGTTCGCGGATCAATACAACTGATGGAATAAGCGAATGACGGATGATGCCCGATGAGACGGATGATCAAATCCGCCTCATCAGTTAGGAGTCAATTGAATCGCTATTTCGCTAGCGCTTTGCGCCCATCGCCAGCGCGCGCAATCGTCCCTGTTCCAGTTCGGCGGCATCAGGGGGTGTCAGCCAGCCTTGCAGGTTGTCCATCACCAGATCGGATAGCGCGTGTCTCCAGTTTTCGCTGTCATTGAGGCACGGGATATAGTGGTATTTTCCGCCGCCTGCGTGCAGAAAATCCTCGCGGCCTTCCATCGCGATTTCTTCCAGCGTTTCCAGGCAATCCGCGACAAAGCCCGGGCAGACCACGTCCACGCGGCTGGTTTTAAGTTGGCCCAGTTCTTTGAGTGTCGCGGTGGTGTAGGGCTTGATCCATTCGGCACGGCCGAAGCGCGACTGGAAGCTGACGATGTATTGCTCATGCGTCAATCCCAGTTCCTCAGCCAGCAGGCGTCCGGTCTTGTGGCATTCGCAGTGATAAGGGTCACCCTTATCGAGCGTGTACTGTGGCACGCCGTGAAAACTCATCACCAGTTTGTCCGGACGCCCATGTCTCATCCAGTAGTCGTTGATGTTGGCCGCCAGCGCCTTGATATAGCCCTTGTCATCGTGGAAATGCTTGATCGTGCGAATTGCCGGCATGTTGCGCATCCGTTGCAGCTCACTGAATACTTGATCAAATACCGGGGCGGTCGAACTGGCTGCATATTGCGGGTAGAGCGGTACGATCAAAATACGCTGGCAGTTCTGCTCCTTCATGCGGCGCAGTACATCAGGGATGGACGGGCTGCCGTAGGTCATTGCGTAATCCACCACCAACGGAATTTTGGTGCGTTCGCCCAGATACCCTTTAAGATACGTTGCCTGCTTTTTGGTGTAGACGCGCAGCGGCGATCCCTCATCGAGCCAAATGCTGGCATATTTCGCGGCAGATTTTTTCGGGCGCACGTTGAGGATGATGCCGTTGAGGATCAGCCACCAGAGGGCTTTAGGGATTTCCACGACGCGCGGATCACCCAGAAACTGCTTGAGGTAAGTGCGTACGGCTTGTGAGGTAGGTGCATCCGGCGTGCCCAGATTGACCAGCAGTATGCCGGTTTTTTCGGGTGTTCCGTGGGTATAGCCGGGTTCAGTCTGATAGGTCATTGCAGTTTTTTCTCGGCTTTCTTGATGCCTGCATTGATATCCGCGCGGCGACCCGCATCCGCATCTTCACGGCCCGGGCGAGCCGGGGCATTCAGCGCTTTCTTGAAATATTCGAGCGACTTGGCGTATTCCCCTTCATCGAGCAGGAAGTCGGCGTAGAAATAGTTCTGATCGATGCCATTCGGGCTGACCTTCAGCGCGCGCTCCAGATAGTCGCGTGCCTTCTTGTGATCGCCAAACAGAAAACTCGGCACCTTGTAGTACAGGCTGCCGAGCGAAGTCAGCGCGGAACCTTCCAGCGCGTTCGCATCAATCTTTTCGGCAGCGAGCAACAAGTCGCGTGCTGCCTTTGCGGTGCCGCCCTGGGAAAAGAGGCTCTGATACTTGGCCAGCGTGCTGGTGATGATGCCCTCCCAGATCAGCGGTTCTGCGCGCCCCGGGTTGCTGACCGTTACCTGATGCGCCTCTTTGGCCAGTTTTTCCAGCGCGTCTTCACGGTTTTTTTCAGGGAGCTGGTAGTTGGCTGCTGCCCATTCGTGTTGCAACTGGGCGATCGAGGCGTCGAGCGGTGCTGCGGCGTAGGCCGTGTTGAGGCTGAGGGCTAAGGCGCAAAGGGTAGCGAACTTTTTCATGTTGGGTTCCTGTGGGTTATTTTTTAAGTTGGGCGTATTTGCGGGCGATGCGCGTATTTTTCAAGAGACCGCCGTCAACCAGACGCGGGAACATGCCATTCAACCGGGCAAAGAAGGATTCCGGCTGGCCGATGAAGTATTCGGCCGCTTCCTTTTCGATGGCCAGCGCGATCTGTTCGGCGACATAGGCCGGCTCATCCATGTTGGTCTTCGTTTCAATTAGCATCTGCGTGGTGAGTTCATCGTTCAGCGGCGTCTTGGCGGCGCGCGGCGAAACGTAACTTACCCCCACCTGACTGTCAGCCAGTTCGCGGCGCAGTGCTTCGGAAAAACCGCGCATCGCGAATTTGCTGGCGCAATAGGTCGCGAAATGCGCAAAGCCGATCGAGCCGAATGCAGACCCGATGTTGACGATGCGCCCGCTGTTCTGTGCCAGTAAATGCGGCAGGGCTGCGCGCACTAGCAGCATCGGTGCGATCACGTTGACGTTGATCACCTGATCGATGCGTTCAGGCGCCTGCCGGTCATATAGCGTGAAGTCCATGATGCCGGCGTTGTTGATGACGATGTCGAGGCCGCCCAGTTCCTGCAAGGCGGCTGCGATCACCTGGTCTGCGGCACTCTCGCTGGTCAGATCGATTGCGATGGCGACGGCTTTCCCGCCGTTCTGATTAATCTCGGTACAAATTTCCGCAAGGCGGGGGGCGTTGCGTTCCACCAGCGCAAGATGTGCGCCTTTAGCGGCTAACAGCAGGGCCAGACGGTAACCGATGCCACCGGCAGCGCCGGTCAGGATGATGCGTTTGTCGTTCAGATTCATGTTGCATCCTCAGTTAAAAAACGGCTGCCCAGATCGCGGAAGATGTCGCCATACAATTTGTAAAACAGGCGTGCCGAATGGATCAGGCAGGCCTGATCCTCCGGGTCTTCAATCTGATTGATCAGTGACTCATAAAAATCCACGTGTTCCAGATCCAGCGAACCGTGCGAAGTCAGGTAGGAAAAGCAGTCTTGTCCCAGGCCCAGGCTTTGTTGCAATGCACGACCGGCATGGGTCGCAAGTGCGACGCTGGTGCCTTCCAATACCAGCACCATGCCGAAGAAACCGATCGGATTGACGCGTGCGATGGTATCGTAAGCGTAGGCCACCATCAGCTCAGTCGCGATGCGCGGCGTGCCTGAGCGCACCGCTTGTGAATCACCGCCGCAAGCCTTGATGTCGCCCAGAATCCATTCCTGATGCCCCACTTCCTCCTCGATATATTCGGCAACGGCCGTTCTCAGCCACTCGTATTTTCCGGGTAAGCGTCCGCCGCATGACATCAGGAGCGGGGTGGTGTGCTTGACGTGATGATATGCCTCGGTCAGGAAGGCGATGTAGGCTTCAAGGCTGACTTGTCCCATCGCGGCAGCGCGTATGATGGGCAGGCTTTGTAATTCAAGGCGCTCGGCATCGGTTGCATCCAGCAGTTTTTGATAGATCGTCATGAATTTTCCTTTATGCAAGTATCTGAATATTAAGTATAAAGTTTCTCTATGGCTGTCTGGTATTGCGTCCAGATTGCATCGCGCTTCAATCGGCCATTTGCGGTCAGTTGGCCATTTTGCGGCAGAAAAGGCGCGGCTGCGGGCAGCCAGCATTTTACCTGAGCATAGTCGGGCAGAACCAGATTTGCTTCCTCGATCGCCTGGTTGACAGCGGATTTATCAGCGTTGCCGCGCGGCACGATCACGGCCGCATTCCACGGGCGTGCCTCACCGAACACCGCTGCCTGCATGATGGCAGGATGCAGGGTCAGTTCGCGCTCCACCCATTCCGGCGACACATTGCGCCCGAACGAGGTGATGAAAATGTTTTTCTTGCGGCCTGTTAAGTGCAGATAGCCGATGTCGTCCAGATAACCGATGTCGCCGGTCGGCCAATAGGCGTCCGCCGGCACGGGTTCGCCGCCGGTATAAGCCAGCAGCGTGGAACCCGC
>JBBRBS010000023.1:0-20179 GCA_038205615.1 Burkholderiales bacterium
TGATACTGTCATCTTCCGGACTGGTCTTGATTTCAAAACCGAGACGTTCCATCAGATGCAGCATGTCGGTGTTGTTTCTGAGCACTTCGCCTTCGATCACTTTCAAGCCTTTTGATCTGGCCGCATCCATCAACGTGGTCATCAGGCGCTGCCCGAGACCCTTGCCGTGCATCTGATCGGCGATCACCAGCGCGAACTCGCAGCTCTCGCCATCCGGATTGAATGCGAAACGCGCCACTCCTATTTCGACCTCTTTGCCATGTACTTCAGTCACGGCAATCAGCGCCATCTCGCGTCTTTAATCGATCTGCGTGAAGCGTACCAGCATCGCCTGACTCAGTTCCTGCACGCTGTTCATGAAGCGGAAGAAACGCGACTGCTCCGACAAGTTGCGCACAAATTCCTGCACCAGTTCGGCATCCTCAGGGCGGATCGGGCGGATCGTGATATCGGTGCCGTCAGCTAACTGCCAGCTGTTCACCAGATGGGTAGGATAGGGATAAATCGCCATGTGCGAATAACGATCCGCACTCGGCTGCCTGAATTCCACCACGATGCGCGCATCGGCGGCCAGCACGCCGTGCTCGTCGAGGATCAGCGGATTGATGTCCATTTCGGTGAGCATCGGCAGCTCGCATACCATCTCGGAGACGCGCAGCAGCACGGATTCGAGCGCATCCATGTCGGCGGGCGGCATGTGACGGAACGCGCCCAGCAAACGGGAGACATTGGTGCGGTTGATCAGGTCGCGGGCCAGGAAGGAATTGAGCGGCGGCAAGCTCACCTTTGCATCGCCCATCACTTCAACCATCGTGCCACCGGCGCCGAAGGTAATCACAGGTCCGAACACCGGGTCACAGATCACCCCCACCATCAGCTCGCGCCCGTTCGGTTTGACGATCATCGGCTGGATGGAGATGCCGTCCATGTGCGCACCGGGACGATTTTTCTTGATGTTTTCAACGATCTCGTGATACGCCGCACGCACCGCCTGGGCATTAACCAGATTGAGCATCACGCCGCCCGCATCGCTCTTGTGGGTAATGTCGCGGGAATTGACTTTCATCGCCACCGGAAAACCTAACTGCTGAGCAATCAGCAACGCCTCATTGGGCGACCGGGCGATCATCGTCTGGGCGACCGGAATATGAAAAGCCGATAACACCGCCTTCGATTCCATCTCGCTCAGCACTTTGCGTTTGTCCAGCAGCGCGCCCTCGATCACCATGCGCGCGCCCTCCACATCCGGCTCCAGACGGTGCGACAACGGCGCCGGCATCTGCATCAGCAGCTTCTGGTTCTGGTAATAATCGGACAAATAGGAGAACACCTCGACCGCAGGTTCCGGGGTGCGGAAATTGGGTTTCTTGGCGTGCGCGAACAACTTGCGCGATTCGGCCACCTGAATCTCGCCCATCCAGCAGGTCAGCAGCGGTTTGTTGTATTGATTTGCCAGCGCGATCACGACTTCTGCTGCTGCCAGCGGCTTGGTCATCGCCTGCGGTGTCAGTATCGTCAGCACACCGTCCACATTCGGGTCTTCCAGACAGGCGGCTACCGCATGCTGGTAACGATCTGCCTGCGCATCGCCGATGATGTCCACCGGATTGCCGTGTGACCAGTTGGGCGGCAGCACCTCATTCAAGCGTGCGATAGTGACATCCGACAGCTCGGCCATGACCAGGCCCAAATCGGATGCGCGATCGGTCGCCATCACACCCGGGCCGCCGCCATTGGTGACGATCGCCAGACGGTTGCCGGAGGGATGAAAGCCGCAAGACAACGCCTTGGCGGCTGAAAACAGTTGCGTCACCGTTTCTACCCGCACCACACCGGCACGGCGCACGGCGGCGTCGAACGCATCGTCAGAACCGACCAGGGACGCGGTGTGCGACATGGCAGCCTTGGAGCCCGCCTCATGGCGACCGACCTTGATCAGAATCACCGGCTTGACACGGGCGGCTGCGCGCAGCGAGCTCATGAAACGGCGCGATTCGCGTATCCCTTCGATATACAGCAGGATGTTCTGCGTCTGAGGATCGGACACTAGGTAGTCGAGCGTCTCGCCAAAATCCACGTCGGCGGACGAGCCCATCGACACGACGCTGGAAAAGCCCACGTCGTTGATCTGCGCCCAGTCCAGAATCGCGGTACACAACGCGCCGGATTGGGAGACTAACGCCAGATTACCTGCGTTAGCGCCCCCGTTGTTGAAGGTGGCGTTCAATCCGATGGAAGGTCGCATCACGCCCAGACAGTTAGGGCCGATCATGCGGATGCCGTAACGCTTCGCATTTTCCAGCACCTGACGCTCCAGCTCTTTGCCTTCAGCACCGATCTCGCCGAAACCGGCTGTGATGATGACCGCAGCCTTCACACCGTGTTTGCCGCATTCTTCGATGATGTCGGGCACCGTTTGCGGCGGTGTGGCAATGACCACCAGTTCGACCGGCTCTTCGATCTCGCCGATCGAGGCATAGGCTTTACAGCCCTGCACTTCCGCAGCTCTGGAATTGATCGGATAGAGCGCGCCCTTGAAACCGCCCTCCAGCATATTGTGAAAGACGATCTGCCCGACGGAATCGACGCGGTCGCTTGCGCCGAAAACAGCTACGGATTTAGGTGCGAATAGCGATGTAAGATAATGTTTTGACATGGTATTATTGAATAGAGTGGTCAAATTACGGGATCTGATCGCCGGATGGATGACCCGGCAAGATCAGAAAACTATACATGAACTGTGTTACAGAAAACTGCCCGGCAATCATCGTGCGATGATTGCCCTTTTGTGCTTGAAAAGCCAAGATGGCTTGTCAATCAAGCCATCTTGGCACGACTCAGCGAGCGCTGCCCATTCCGCCGCCCTGGCCTCTGCCCATTCCGCCGCCCTGACCTCCATTCATTCCGCCGCCCATACCTTGGCCGCGTGCGGGCGGATTGTCCGGGATGGTGACGCCCTTTTCACGGGCTTTTTCCTTCATCTTATCGTGATGTTCTTTGCGTATTTCAACGCGTTCCTCGGCAGAATCTGCATTGCGCATTTTTGCGCGTTGCTCATTTCGCTCTTCCGGCGTCATCAATTGGTTGCCGGTTGTCTGCTGAGTCTTGACTTGCTCCTGCACCGCTGCAGTGGCCGCCAGCGCGATGCCGGATGACAAAATAAATGCACCGGTTAAGGCTGACAGAATAGTTCTCTTGTACATGTTGACCTCCGATTAGAAAATTTAAAAAACGCGATACGAGAATTTCACAACTTTTCCAGGGGCACCGGTATTGTATTGCTTAAATCTGGTGATTGATACTCTAAACGCACCCCGATAAATGATGAAATCCGGCGTGATAGGGTCGAGTCAGGCGGCCGCTGCCGTCCGTAAATAAAAATTCACCTTAACACCGTTCAGGCATGATCGGATAACGCGCACGACCGGCTGCCTGTTTCGAGCTGGAGGGTGGTGTGTTCAATGGCAAAATTGTCATGCAATTCATCGGCGACACGGCTCAAAAAATCCTCTGACTGATATTCGTCCCGCATCACCAGATGTGCGGTCAAGGCGATTTTTGAGGTGCTCATCGCCCACACGTGCAAATCGTGCACGCCAATCACATCGGGCTGTGCGGCCAGATAATGCCTTACCTCATTTAACTCGATCGAAGCGGGTACGCCGTCCAGCGAGAGATGCAAAGACTGGCGCAGCAGACTCCAGGTGCCCAGCAAAATCACCACCGCGATGACCAGACTGATCGCAGGATCCAGCCATGTCCATCCGGTCAGAATAAATATCGCGGCGGCAAGGACAACGCCTAACGAGACCAGCGCGTCTGCCGCCATGTGTAAAAAAGCGCCGCGCAGATTGAGATCGTGCTTGTTGCCTGACATGAACAGCCAGGCGGTGATGCCGTTGATGAGCACGCCGATGGCGGCAACCAGCATGACGATGTTGCCCTGAACAGGAACAGGATGACTGAACCTGACTATAGCCTCCCACACGATACCGCCGATCGCGATCAGCAAAATAAGCGCATTGAACAAGGCCGCCATCATGGTCGCGCGCCCCAGACCGTAGGTGTGTTTCCGGTCGGGATGCCGCCGTGCCAGATAAAAACCGCCCCAGGCCATCAGCAATCCCAGCACATCGCTCAGGTTGTGTCCGGCATCGGAGAGCAGCGCAAGCGAATCGGCCTGCCAGCCGTAAAATGCCTCGATCGACACGAACAAAACATTCAGCGCAATGCCGATGACAAAAGCGCGGTCGTAGTTCGCAGCGTGTGCGTGATGATGAGCCGTCATGTTTTGTTCACTGTGCGAAAAGCTGCCACCAGCGCCGGCGGCTGCCAGGTACGGGCGCGTTCACCTCGATCAGCATGGGCGGCCGGGTGCTCAGTATCCAGCCCGGTGGCGAGGGCGTCGCGCGATTGCTGCAGGAGGAACCGATCTGAGTCGGATCATACACCTTGATCAGCGCAGGTTGATCCACATCGTCGGCATACACGATTCCACAATAGTGATAATCGTGCTCCTGCCGCAGCAACGCATCCAGTGCATCGATCTGCCTGGCGAGCGCCTCACCATGCAGGGCGCTGTCAGGCAGAGCTTCACCGACTTGATAGAAATACCAGCGGCCGGTTTTTACGTGCGCCCAAAGCGCATCAAGCTGCTGCCATTGCAGGATGCCGTAAAAGTTTTCATTCAAACGCGCATGAAAATTGCCTGTGTCGACGCTATCCATCTGTGTCCACCACGACCAGTCTACGCGGCTACGCCGAGTATCCGTCCTGTCAGTTTGCGCGCAACCGGTGCCATGAAAAAGATCATCGGCACGGCAACCCCGTACGCGATGCTGAAGGCTCTCAGCCACAAATGCACAAAGCCTTCCACCCAGCCGACATTGGCAAGCGTGACGACGAAAGTCATGATGAACACCATAAGCGCTGCCATCACAACCGAAAATACCAGATGAAACTTGTTCTGCGGATTCATTGCATAACCCCGTATCTTAAACTGTCAGCCATTGTGCAATTTTGTCGCGGGCAGGCACCCCGCCCGCATGAACCACCTTGCCATCCACGACCACACCGGGTGTGGACATCACGCTGTATGCCATAATATCCTGAATTTCTTCGATTTTCTCCAGCTGGATTTCAACCCCGATCTCGCGTGCGACCTCCTCGATCAGCTTCATCGTGGTCTTGCAATTAGCGCAGCCGGTTCCCAGAACTTTGATATTTTTCATGTTGATTTCTCCTCGATGTTAACCGGCTTATTCCAGTCGCGTTGCATTGATCAGGAACACAGGAAATTGCACAGCGCCCATTCCTTGCACCTCTTTGTTGATGGTCGTCGCCGTGGTTGCACGGACCTTGCCAAAACCCGCTTCGTGCAGCAGTTGCTGCAGTTTTTCACGGTCAAAACCGAAGTGAAACACACCGGTCTTATCGCTGTGAAACGAACCGTCTTCGGTATCGAGATCGGCGAAACACACCTGGCCGCCCGCACGCAGCTGATTAAACCACGCTTTGAACAGCGCCAACGTGTCCGGCACGTGGTGCAGGGTCATGCTGCTGACGATCAGATCATAGCTGGCAGTATTACCCGTTTCAAGATCGACATGTCGGGTAAACACGTTGCCCAGTGACTGCTGCCCGATCTTTTGTTGCAACGCGGCGAGCATACCCTGCGAGCTGTCTGTTCCGGTGATCGTCTTCACGAACGGCTGAAGTTTGAGCGTGATCAGTCCCGTGCCACAGCCAAAATCCATGACCTGCATCTCACTTGTGAGCGGTACTTCCCGGATGATGGCAGCGGACACCTCATCGGCCATCTGAACGCGACCGGGATTGGCATCCCATTGCGCCGCTTCCTTGTCAAAATCCTTCCGTACTTCTGATTTCATCGCCATTTCCATTTCATATTTGGTTAACCGTAATACTTAAATTACCTAAAAATATCAGATACTTACACGACTGCGTTGAACACATAACCCACCAGCACGATGCCAAACGCGACGACACCGATGAAAGTGCCGATCAACCGCGGTTTGAGTACTTTGCGCAGGATCACCATCTCCGGCAGCGACAGCGCGATCACACTCATCATGAAGGCCAGCACGGTGCCGAGCGAGGCACCCTTGGCGAGCAGCGCTTCGACGATGGGGATGATCCCTGCTGCATTGGTGTACATCGGCACGCCGATCAATACCGAGACCGGCACCGACCACCACGGCGCATCGCGCCCCATCAAGCCTGCCATAAAATCCTGCGGCACATAGCCGTGGATGCCCGCTCCAATCGAGATACCGGCAAGGACATAGAGCCACACCTTGCCGACGATCTCGCGCACCGAAGCGATACCGGCATAGATACGGTCGGTCAGCGTCAGTTCATCTGCACCGACGATCGGCAGCACGTGCGACATATTGCGCACCCAGTCTTCCAGATGCGCTTCCATTTTCAAACGACCGATGACATAACCTGCAAAAATCGCAATGGACAATCCCATCACCAGATACAGCGCGGCAATCTTCCAGCCGAACAAGGCGAACAACAAAGCGAGTGCGACTTCATTTACCATCGGTGCGGAAATCAGGAAAGAGAATGTCACACCCAACGGCACGCCGGCCTGCACAAAACCGATGAACAGCGGTACGGCAGAACAGGAACAAAACGGCGTGACGATACCGAGCATTGAAGCCATAATATTCCCCGCCCCTTCATGCCGTCCGGCCAGCAGCGCACGGGTGCGCTCGGGCGTGAAATAGGAATTCACCATGCCCATCACCATGACCACACCCGCTAGCAGCAACAACACCTTGGGCGTGTCGTACAGGAAAAATTGCAACGCGCCGTAGGCATGACTCCCCGCTTCGAGCGGCAGCGTATTCACTAGAATATGTGAGAGCGGCTCCAGCGTTTTGTAGAGGCCGAACCAAAGAGTGGCTGCGATGAGCAGGAAGGCGCGCGGATATTTTTTAATAAGGGAATTCATGCCATCTCCTCAAAAGTGCGAACTGGGCGGCCCGCAAAATGCGCCAGCCTTTGTTGTGAGTTATGCAATTCATCAGTCGGCACGCCGCCCTGTGTCAACGCTAGGGTAATGAGTTTCGCCCATGCCGGCAAGGTGGCCAGGCTGTAGAACATCCAGGTGCCCTCTCGCCTCGTGTTCACCCAGCCGGCCTCACGCAGCACGGCAAGATGACGCGAAATTTTCGGCTGAATGTCGTTAAGTGCTGCGACCAGCTCACACACGCACAGTTCCCCTTCGGTACTGAGCAAGGCTAAGAGATGGCGGCGCGATGCGTCGGATAAAACATCAAACAATGGATTCATGCATCTCACAATATAAGATTATCAATATATATGCAATACGCCATATATGATTCGATCGGATAGCGGGCGTCTGCAGTAAAGGCCGTTTTAACGGGCTTGACTTGGCTGGCATTCTGCATATAGGATAGTGATCAATTACTTACTTGTTGGTTTTATACATGCACGAATCCACCCCCTCTCCCCCGGCTCAGAAAATCATCAAACGCCGCATGCCGACTGAAGAGCGGCAGGGTGAAATCATCCGTGTCGCAGTCGAACTGGCAGCAGAAAAAGGCGTCGATGGCGTCACCACGCAGGATATGGCCGATGCGATGCAGGTCACGCAGGGGGCAATTTTCAAACACTTTGCAACCAAGGACGATATCTGGGTGGGCGTCATGCAATGGATACGCGACCGTCTGATGTCGGTTCTGGAAAAAGCCGCCTCGGAGGCGACCGGCCCGGTGGATGCGATCGAGCGCATGTTTTTTGCCCACATCACCTTCATCGGCAAACATCCGGCGATTCCCAGAGTCCTGTTCTCCGAACTGCTGCACAGAAAAAACAGCAAGTTGCGCGAGTTGATCCAGACCATCATTGCCGGCTATGAAACAAAAATCGCCGACTTGCTCGAAACCGCTAAAACACAAGGCATCGTGTCACCTGAACTGGACAGCAAGAGTGCTGCCGTGCTGTATATCGGCATGATTCAGGGACTGGTCATGCAGGTCTCGATCTTCGGCGGCAAGCGCACGTTGCTGGACGAAGCCAGAAAAACGTTCCCAATCTTTCTGCACGGCATTGTAAAACGCCGCGATGACATTTAACGCTTCACCCGATGAAAGACCGCGCAATGAAAAAAACGATCGCACTCTTGATGAGTACCCTGCTTTTTACCCCATTCGCAGCAAAGGCGGCTGAGCCGTTAGCCCTGCAACAGGTCATGAAAGACCTGGGGAAAAACATGCAAATCGCAACCGATGGGATATCCCGTGAAGACTGGTCATCAGTTGAACAGGCGGCCCACAAGATTGCGGGGCACCCCGAGACGCCGCCCGATGAGAAGGTGCGCATCACGGATTTTATGGGAAGCAACATGGTTAAGTTCAAGGGATTTGACATGCAAACACATCTGGCTGCACATGAAATGGCTGAAGCTGCCGAGTTGAAAAACGGGCAAAAGGTGATTTTGGCTTTCCAGAAACTACAGTCGGCCTGCCTGAGCTGCCATCAGGCTTACCGCCCCGCCTTCGTAAAGTACTTTTACGAAAATACAAAATAAAACAGATACTTACAACTAAAAAGGATTGATCATGAAAAATTGCAAATTGAGCTGGACGCTGGTTATTGTTCTGTCCCTCATCGTCGCCCTGTTAGGCTACAAATTCACCAAAGGCGAGGTTCAGCCATCCGACGACGGGCGCCTGGCCGTCATGCTGACCAAGGATGAGCGCAATGCCTTGCTGCTTGAGATGCGCAACTGGCTGCAAAATTCACAAGGCATACTGGCTGCGGCATCCGAAAAAGATTTCGCGGGTGTCATCAAATCGGCAAAAGCATCCGGCATGGCTGCGGAAGCGGATACGCCCGGCTCGTTATTCCGGAAAATCCCCGTTGAAATGAAGGCGCTCGGTTTTGGCACCCGCAAAAAATTCGACGAGATCGCGGCTGACGCGGAAGAATTCAAGGACAGCAGCCGCATCGTCAGCAAATTGAGTGTAGCCATGAACAACTGTATCGCCTGTCATGCGACCTACCGGTTTGTTGAAGTCAAACCGTAATCGGCAGGCCCGAAACGACCTGCCCGCGATCAGCCTTTTGTCATGAACCGCTCAAGATGCGCCAGAAATGCGCGCGTCTTGGCGGGCAGGTAGCGGCGCATCGGCATCACCGCCCAAGCGGGAACCGTGGGTAACGACCACTCAGGCAATACGCGCACCAGGCGTCCTGTGCGCAAGTCATCAATCACGAAACTGCACGGCAGCGCCGCGATCCCGGCACCATCGAGCAACAGTTGCTGGATCATGTCGGGTGAATTGAGCGTAAGCCTGCCGGGCGCGACCTCCTCCCATACAACGTTACCATCCATCAGCCGCCAGGGGACAGCGCTCCCCCGGTCACTGAGCAGACGCACCGCCGTATGATGCGCCAGGTCATCGGGATGACCGGGGGCCGCATGCAGCGCGAGATAGATGGGGCTTGCGTAAAGCGCAAAGCGTTGTTCGTCAATTTTTTTCGCGACCAGCGTCGCATCGTCACTCAAATCCCCCATGCGTATCGCCAGATCGTAGCGTTCGCCGATCAGATCGACGCGTCGGGATGACAGGTCAATATCGAGCTGTATCTCGGGATACGCTTCGATAAAAGTCGCAATGGCTCGCGAAAAATGCTGTCTGGCATAATCGCCCGGCATTGAAACCCGCAAACGTCCATGGGGACGGGATTCCTGACTGCGCACGAAATCCTGCGCGGAGGCGACTTCTTCCGCGACACGGCGGCAATGATCGAGAAACTCCTGTCCGAAATCGGTGAGCGTCAAGCGCCTCGTGGTACGGATCAGCAAGCGTTGCCCCAGGGCGGCCTCCAGATTGGCGAGGCGGCGTGACACTGTGGCCTTGGGGATGGACAGATATTCGGCCGCGCGCACCATGCTCTGCTGCTCTGCAATGGTGGCGAACAGGATGTAATCGTCGGCGGATAAGGTTATTTGTTCCATTTATGGAACAGTCTATCCCGAATCAACGGCTTTATCTATTCTTATCGCTGCTCTACCATGCAGTCACTTTCTATAGTGAGTCCATCATGAATACCCAAGTGATCCGATCCCGCAGCATCGAACAACTGATTGCCGGCGTCCTGACATCTGATGGCGCGGGCGTAAAACTGACCCGCGTGCTGACCGGCAAACTGCAACGCCGCCTCGATCCCTTCCTGATGCTCGATGCGTTCGGCAGCGACGTGCCCGACGACTACATCGCAGGCTTTCCAGACCATCCGCATCGCGGTTTCGAGACAGTGACCTATATGCTCTCAGGTTGCATGCGCCACAAGGACAACGCAGGTCACGAAGGCTTGCTGCAAAACGGCGGCGTGCAGTGGATGACGGCCGGACGCGGCTTGATTCATTCCGAAATGCCGGAGCAGATCGACGGCGTGATGGAAGGCTTCCAGCTCTGGCTGAACTTGCCCGCAAAACACAAGATGAATGCACCCTGGTATCAGGATTTTGACAGCAGTTCCATTCCCGAATATGTCACTGCAGAAGACGTGACGGTACGCGTTATCGCAGGTTCCTGCGGCGGTGTTGAAGGCGTGATCACCCGCGAGGATACCGAGCCTTTGTTCCTGGATGTGCACCTGCCTGCCGGTGCCACTTTTGCAACCTCGCTGCCCGCCACGCATAACGCATTCATCTACGTCTATCGCGGCGAGGTTATGGCAGGCGAGACGCATGTAACCTCCGGGCGCATGGGGATTTTAAGCAATACGCCCGGGGCTGACGGTGTGTCGCTGACCGCCACGACACCGGCTCGCCTGATCCTGATTGCCGGCAAACCCCTGAACGAGACCATCGTGCAGTACGGGCCGTTCGTGATGAACACTCAGGAGGAAATCAATCAGGCGCTGGATGATTTTCGCAACGGCAGGTTTATTTAAAATGTCCGCACGCTACACGACGACGGCAATCGTACTGCACTGGCTGACGGCGCTGCTGTTATTCGTGGTTTTTCCGCTGGGTCTGTACATGCACGAGCTGAAGCTCTCCCCCTTAAAACTTCAGCTCTACAGTTACCACAAATGGATAGGCATCAGCTTGCTGCTGCTGGCCGTGTTGCGTGTTTTGTGGCGCAGCACACATACCCCGCCGCCTTTGCCTGTTACGATGGCGCGATGGCAGAAACGGGCCAGCAGCGCAGTTCATCTGCTTTTGTATGTCCTGCTGCTGGCCGTGCCGCTGTCCGGCTGGCTGATGAGTTCGGCAAAGGGCGTGCAGACGGTGTGGTTCGGCCTGTTGCCGTTGCCCGATCTGCTCGAGAAAGACAAGGCGCTGGGCCAGTTGCTAGGCTCAGTACATGAAAGCCTGAATTACCTGTTGCTATTGCTGGTGCTGGCCCACATCGCTGCTGCGCTCAAGCACCGCTATATTGATCGTGACGAAGTAATGAAGCGCATGCTGCCCGGCCAGTCATCAAAAGGAAATTTGTCATGACGATCATCCACAAAATTGCTTTATCGCTGCTGCTGTTGTCAGCTCAGGCGCAGGCCGTGGAATACAATCAGGTCCAGACAAATCAGAGCGCACTCACCTTTGCCTACAAGCAAATGGGTGTGGCGATGGACGGAAAATTCAACAAGTTTGCGGCGCAGATTTCATTTGATCCGGCAAAAATTGCCAGCGCCCAGGCCCGCATCGACGTGAGCCTGGCCAGCATCGACACGGGCTCTGCTGACGCCGATGAGGAAGTCGCAGGCCGTCTGTGGTTCAATGCCAAAACGTATCCACTGGCCAGCTTTGTATCAAGCGGCGTCAAGCAACTGGGCGGCAACCGCTATCAGGCCACCGGCAAACTTACCATCAAGGGCCGCACGCTGGATATCGTCGCCCCCGTCACCTTTCAGGCTGACGCCAGCAAGGGGGTTTTTGATGGCAGTTTCAATATCAAACGCCTCTCTTATGGCATCGGCACTGGCGAATGGGCGGATCTCGGAACCGTTGCCGATGATATCCAGATCAAATTTCACTTAGTCGTTATCGCCTCACCTGCATCACCTTTATCAACCCAACAGCCAAGGAAAAAACCATGAAAAAGCTTATTGCCGTCGCTATCGCCGCATCGCTCTCCTCCGCTGCTTTTGCGGCGCCGGAAACATTCGTTCTTGACGCCAACCATACCAAGCCGCGTTTTGAATATAACCACTTCGGTTATTCGAATCAGGTCAGCCGCTTTGACACGGTCACAGGCACCATCACGATCGACCGCGCCGCTCACACAGGCACCGTTGATGTCACCATCGATGCCACCTCGGTCAATACAGGCTCTACCCTGTTCAACGGTCATATTCAGGGAGAAGACTTCTTTAACACCGAAAAATATCCGACGATCACGTACAAGTCCGACAAGATGAAATTTGACGGCGACAAGCTGGTCAGTGTTGAGGGCAATCTGACCATCAAGGGTATTACCAGACCGGTGACGCTGACGGTCAGCACCTTCATGTGCATGCCTCACCCGATGATGAAAAAGGAGGCCTGCGGTGCCAATGCCACAGCCCATGTCAAGCGCTCGGATTTCAATATGGGTAAACATGCGCCCTACGTGAGCGATGAAGTCACCTTATCGATCCCGGTAGAATCGCTGAAGCAATAACCTCTCCCCCTCAGCCGTGACGGGTGAGGGGGCAAAGACTCGCTGCGCGAGTTTCACTTTTAATTGGAGCAACACATGACCACAACCCTGTTTACCCCCATCACACTGGGCAAGCTGCAACTAAAAAATCGCATCGTGATGGCGCCGTTAACGCGCTGCCGTGCCACAGGCTCCGTGCCGAATGAACTGATGGCCAAATATTACCGGCTTCGGGCAGGGGCTGGCCTGATTATCGCGGAAGGCACGTCTCCTTCTGAAAATGGCCTGGGCTATGCACGCCAGCCCGGACTGTTCAACGCCGAGCAAGTAAAAGGCTGGCATCATGTGACCGACGAGGTGCATCAAGCAGGCGGCAAGATATTCGTACAGTTGATGCACACCGGTCGTGTCAGCCATCCGGCCAACATGCAGGCCGATGCAAAAGTGCTTGCCCCGTCCTCACTGGCCGCACCGGGCGAAATGTGGACGGACACCAGCGGCATGCAGCCCTACCCTGTTCCGGCTGAAATGACGGATGCCGACATCGCGCAGGCTATTGCAGAATATGTTCAAGCCGCAAAGAACGCCATCCAAGCCGGTTTTGATGGCATCGAACTGCATGCGGCGAATGGTTACCTGATCGACCAGTTTCTCAACACCGCGACCAACCAGCGCACCGACCGTTGGGGCGGCAGCGTTGAAAACCGTATTCGCTTCGCGGTGCAAATCGCAACTGAGACAGCGGCGGCGATCGGCGCCGAGCACATCGGCATGCGCATCTCTCCTTATGGCGTATTCAACGGTACGGCTGCCGACCCTGAAATGGACGCGTTATACCATACGCTGATCGCTGAATTGAACAGCATTGGTCTGGTGTATATCCACATCGTGGACCACAGCGCAATGGGCGCGCCGGAAGTCAGCCCGACCTTGAAAGCTACAATTCGCGCTACGTTCAAAGGTCGTTACATCATGTCAGGCGGCTACGATCTGAAACGTGCAAATGAAGACCTCGACGCCGGTCGCGGCGATTTGGTCGCGTTCGGTCGTCCGTTCATCTCCAACCCGGATCTGGTTGTAAAGCTTGCGAATGACAGCGCGTTAACGGCGCCCGATTTCGACACCTTCTACACCCCGGGCGAAAAAGGCTATACGGACTACTAAAACAGCTAGTAGAAAGTAGCTAGTCGCTAGCTAAAATCCCCGGCCTGCCGGGGATTTTTCATGGGAGAGCCACCTAAGCTAAAGGATACTCAATTTGAAATTTTAATCAGCGCTCACGGCGCAATTTTTCAAGACGGGCTTTCAATTCGGGCAGGACAGCGGCGACTGCTTTTTCACCTTCCAGAATGGCCAGATGCCGATCGTCCAGATTGCCTTGCGCGATTTCACGCGTGACCGGGCGAATCACGATATCTGCGTTGCTCAATTCGTAACGATTGATGGTCTGGCTCATGATGTCGAAAGTCTGCATCAGCACCTCCACCGTCGTATCCGTCCTGTTGTTTTGCGGCAGATTGGAAATATTGACGGCAATCACAAAGTCGGCCCCCAGCGCGCGCGCTTCAGAGGCGGGAACGGGTCGGACAAGGCCCCCATCCACATAGCTGCGCCCGTTGATGATCACGGGCTGAAATACGCCGGGCACAGCACAGGATGCGCTGACCGCCACACCGGTATTGCCGGTGCGAAAGACAATTTTTTCACCGCTGGCAAGATCAGTCGCGACCACTGCGAAAGTGCGACGCAGTTTTTCCAGCGGCACCTGCCTGACAGCCTGATTGATGAAAGTCTGCAACGGTTTGCCGGTGAATAAGCCTCGATTTGGCCAGGACCAGTCTACCACCCGCTCTTCTTTCATCGGGATGGACATTTCCTGCAACTGAAAACCGGTGTAGCCTGCGGCATACAGCGCACCGATTGCCGAACCGACACTGGTGCCGACGATGATGTCCGGGAAGATGCCCTGCGCTTCGAGCGCCTTGATCACGCCGACGTGGGCAAAACCCCGCGTCCCGCCACCGCCTAACACCAGCGCTATTTTGGGCGCGGGTCGCACGACGGCAGGAGCAATAACTGATTGTGCAGGCACGCTGGCACATGAGGCCAGCTGCATGGCCGTCAGGCACACCACCAGCCAGCGGGCAACGCCTTTAAGCTCTTTTTTCAGGTGTGACAGAGGGGCTATGCAATCAATCTTCGGCATCGGACGGAGCCGTTTTCCGGCGCATGAATAAGGCCGGAACCTGAGCGCCTGGACGGCTTGCCTGAACAACGGCTTTGGTTTCGATCATCTTGCCCGGAGAGGGTTCGTACGGTTTATTGAACCAGGCATCATGAACCGGTCTTTTCGGCCCGCTGACATGGGGTGCTCGAATATGCACATGATGCTCAGCGCGAGGTTCGGTACGGGGCGCACGCTCAGGCGGTTTTGCCTGCGGTAGCTCTGCACGCTGAATCTGGCACTTGATCAGTTTTTCAATTTCAACGAGGTATTTTTCTTCTTCGGGCGAGACCAGTGAAATTGCGATGCCAAACGCCCCGGCACGTCCGGTACGACCGATGCGGTGTACGTAATCTTCAGCCGCACTGGGGATTTCGTAGTTGATCACAACGGGTAACTGATCAATATCCAGACCACGGGCGGCCACATCGGTGGCAATCAGCACGGTGATCTTGCCGGATTTGAACGCATCGAGCGCCTGCATGCGTTCGAGCTGAGTCTTGTCGCCGTGAATCGCATCCGCCAGAAAACCTTCCCGTTGCAACTGACGGGCGATACGGCTGGCAGTCAACTTGGTCTTGGTAAACACCAGTGCTTGCGTAGCATCGCTACCGCGCAACAGTTGGGCTAACAGCGCATGTTTTGCTTCGTGCCCGACCAGATAGACCTTCTGGGTGACATTTTCGGAGGTGGCATTGCTGCGTGCGACTTCGATCAGTTTTGGATCAACCAGAAAGTCAGACGATAATCTCTTGATTTCATTTGAAAAAGTGGCAGAGAACATCAGATTCTGGCGCTGTTTTGGCAGCAAGGCCAGAATGCGTTTCAGATCCGGCATGAAGCCCATATCCAGCATCCGATCCGCTTCATCGAGCACCAGCATTTGCACCTGATTCAGCTGCACGCTTTTTTGTTCGATGTGATCGAGCAGGCGACCGGGTGTGGCCACCAGAATCTCCACGCCGGCTCTCAACAACGGCGTTTGCGTCTTGATATCGACCCCGCCGAACACCACCAGCGAGCGCAAGTGAGTATGCTTCGCATAGGCTTTGACACTGGCTTCCACCTGAATCGCCAGTTCACGCGTCGGCACCAGGATCAGTGCACGCACGGCATGACGGGCAGGAGACGGGCTGGAACTGGCGAACGGCAGCAATTTTTGCAGCATCGGCAACGCAAACGCTGCTGTCTTGCCGGTTCCCGTTTGCGCACCGGCCATCAGATCGCAACCTTCCAGCACTAACGGGATCGCTTGCGCCTGTATCGGCGTCGGAATGGTATAACCGGATTCGGTGAGCGCCCTTAAAATTTCAGGCGCCAGATTCAATTGGGCAAAATTATTCAATATGTGATCTCTTTACGGTGGGCAGGCAGCAAAACCGCTGCATTATACGCCCATTAGCAAACACACGAGCAATCTGAAAGTCAACCCTGCTGATCAATCGCTGATCATCAGACTCACTGTTTAAACGGTGAAATGAAAATCCTGTTCACGAAAAATCCTGACGCAGGCCTCAACCACCAGCGGATCAAACAACAGATTTTTATTGCGTTCAATCTCGGCCAGCGCAGCGTCCAGCCCCAGTCCTGCCCGATAAGGTCGGTGCGAGGTCATCGACTCCACTACATCGGCCACTGCCACAATTTTTGACTCAAGCAGAATTTGCGTGCTTGTGAGGTGCTGCGGATAGCCGGAACCGTCCAGCCGCTCGTGGTGCTGCTGCACGATTGTCGAGATCGCCCAGGGAAAGTCGATGGTTTTAAGTATCTCAAAGCCGTTCTGGGCGTGTTCCTTGATGATCGCAAATTCATTTTCGGTGAGTTTGCCCGGCTTCGTGAGTATCTCTGCCGGTACGCGAACCTTGCCGACATCATGCACAACACTGGCCAGATGTATTCCCTCGATCTGCTCATCGGGCAATTTCAACTCCCGGGCGATGGCAACGGCGAGTTGCGCGACACGGCGCTGATGGCCGGCGGTATAGGGGTCGCGCATTTCGACGACGGCAGCCAGCGCGGTAATGGAATCGAGCAGGTTAGCCCTCAGTTTTCTTTCGCTGTCCCTCAATTCGACGGTGCGTTCATCAACCAGGTCTCCCAGATGATTGCGCAGACGGTTCAGCTCCAGATGCGTGTGCACGCGGGCTAACAGTTCATCGCGCTGATAGGGTTTTGTGACGAAATCTAAGGCACCCACCTCAAAACCCCGCACCTTCTCTTCCGTTTCCGACGCGGAACTGACAAAGATCACCGGCACATCAACCGTGACGGGATCAGCCTTCAGACGCCGGCAAACCTCAAAGCCATCCATCTCCGGCATGCGTATGTCGAGCAACACCAGATCGGGCGGATTGCTGGCAGCGGCAAACAAGGCCAGCTTTCCGCTAATCGCAGAACGCACCTCATAACCCTCCGCCTTCAGGATGTCCGTCAACAGCCTGAGGGATGCTGGCGTGTCATCGACTGCGAGTATTTTGCCTTTGTCCGTCATATTACATTTACCATTTGGTCCGGCTCTAATGCATTCAGTATGGCAGGATAATCAAAATTATCCGCCAGATAAGACAGCGTTTTATGCAGTCTGGCATCCGTTATTTGTTCAATCGCGGCATTGATGCGCGCCTCATCGAGGCTTTCCAGCGCCGCGCGCAGTTCACGGCGTAAAGGTGATGGCAACTCCGCTAACATTTCAGCGCTCAGTCTCACATCCTCCGCTTGCTGCGGCATGTCGGCATAAGTATATTGCACACCCAGCTGCCGGGTAAGACATTCATATATTTCTTTGAAGCGATAGGGTTTGCGCACGAACTCATTCATGCCCGCAGCCAGCATTTCAGCGCGCTGTTCCATAAAGGCCGAGGCCGTTACGGCGACGATCTTTACTTCTTTACCGCCGGGCAATTCACGTATCCGGCGTGTCGCCTCCAGTCCGTCCATCACCGGCATACGCCTGTCCATCCAGATCAGCTGAGGCTGCCAACTCTGAAACAGCGCCACTCCCTGCTGGCCGTTCTGCGCCACCTTAACCTGAAAACCCAGGTTTTTCATCAATTTGCTGAGCAACAACTGATTCTCCAACTGATCCTCGACAATCAATATGCGGTATTCAGGCTGACCTGCGGCCAGTCCTGTCACCTCGCCGATTTCTACTTTTTCCGGTCTGGATATGTCGGCAGCCTCCACTTCTTCTGCAGGCAATTCTACCCTAAAGGTCGATCCGGCTCCCGGTGAACTCGTGACACTGATTTCACCGCCCATCAGCTGTACGAACTGCCGGGTAATCGTCAGACCCAGTCCTGTACCTTGCTGTTCGGACAACTCACCTACCTGTATAAATGGATCAAAGATGCGCAGCTGGTCGGCAGCATTGATGCCGATACCGGAGTCCTCAACCTCAATCAGCAAACGCTGCGGCGTAGTATGCGGCTTCATGCCGAAGCGCAGCGTGATGCCGCCGTTCGGTGTGAATTTCACCGCATTGCCGACCAGATTGATCAGCACCTGGCGCAGACGCGCCTCATCGCCCTTGATATAGCGAGGAAACTCGGAAGACTGGTCGATCAGCAGCTGCAGCCCTTTCTCCTGGGCGCGCAGATGCATCATGTCGGTCACATCGCGCACCAGATTACCCAGATCGAAAGGCGCAATCTCCACCTGTACCCGGCCGGCTTCGATCTTGGCCATTTCCAGCACATCATTGATCAGCGTCAGCAGGTGTTCACCGCTGCGATTGATGATATCGAGATTTTCGCGTTGGTCCTCTGACAGCATCTTATCCAGGTGCATCATGCTGGAGAAACCCAAGATCGCATTCAGCGGCGTGCGCAGCTCATGGCTCATGTTCGACAGAAACACGCTCTTGGCGCGGTTGGCAGCTTCAGCCGCATCGCGTGCCAGCACCAGTTCGTTGGTGCGCTGCTGCACTTCTTCTTCCAGATGATCTTTATAGCGTTTGAGCTCCTCCTCAGCCCGTTTCCACTCGGTGCTATCCAGCACTGCACTGATGAAATACAGCGGGTGTCCGGCATCGTCCCGCAGCAAGCTTACCGAGAGATTTACCCAGACCAGCGTGCCGTCTTTGCGGATATAGCGCTTTTCAAGCGTATAACTGTCAAGCTCGCCACTGCGCAGTTTATTGACATAATTCATGTCAGCGGCCAGGTCGTCAGCAAACGTGATGCGCTGAAAAGTAAAGTCCTGCAACAACACTTCTTCCTGCGTGTAGCCTATGATCTTGCAGAACGCCTGATTGATCTGCATGAACCTGCCTGCAGTGGAAACCTGAGCCAGGCCGATTGCCGCGTTATTAAACACAGCCTGAAAGCGTGCTTCACTTTCGTTTTTGGCTTTTTCCTCTGCCTCCCTTGCATCAAGCATCCGGTACAGATGGCGCGCCAGCACACCGACCTCATCCGGGCGCGCGCTATCCTCTCGCCTGAACGCGCGCCCGTGCTCCGCATCGTTGGCGACGTCCGACAAGCGCCCGAGGCCTCGTGTCAGCCTGCCCGCCAGCCAGATCGAGATCAGAACAATCATCAGCACGAGTAAACTGGCAATAGCAAAGCCTGCTACGGCAACCTCGCGTAAATTGGCATTCGCCTTATCTCTTGTCAGCACAACCCGCACCCAGCCTGCCAGGCGATTCCCCGTCACAACGGGCGCCGCAACATCGATTAGATTCGCCTCATCCTGAAGAATTTGCGGATGAGCCGGCTGAGTCAACAGGCGCTGACTGATCGCATCGCTGAAATAACGGTCGATATACTCGGGAAGAGTGGACGCCAGCACCTCACCTTTTGGTGAGAGCACGACGATAAACCTAATGCCGGCCACATTCCCCGCGCCTTGCAAAATTTCCTGCAACCCCACCAGATCGTTTGCCAATACCCAGGAAGTGCTGCTGACAGCCAGTGCCTGCGCCAGCTCCTGCGCACTCTGCGTGCCTTGAGCATATTGAAAATGCCGTTGATATGAATAAAGAAAATAACCCGATATTAGTATGATAGCTAACGCGACCAGGGAAAATGACCACGCCAGCTGGCGGCGAATGGACAGCGCCCATTCCCCGCGCAGACGATTCACAATATTTTGGAGTAATTTCATCTGCTTTATTACTGAATTGAACGCACGGTTTTAGAAAACTTGATCAGAAAATCCCGAACCGGGCGATAGGTTTCATCACTCGCCGGTTCAAAGCGGGAAATCGGCAGCCGTTCGAGCATCAGGCGGCCCTGTGCGTGCTGCTGCAAACCAAACAGCAGATGCGCGAACTGGTCGGCCAGTGGACCAGGAATATCACGGCGTA
>JBBRBS010000024.1:0-19560 GCA_038205615.1 Burkholderiales bacterium
GTGTCATCACGCCCCGTCATCTGCCGAGCTTGAGATAGTGCGTGATCAAGATCGAATGCCGGGATGAAATTTTTGTGTGCCAGGCGCATCTCATAGGCCGGGCGGAAACGGGCGATGGTGTCCAGCACCGGGTTGCAGGCCGAATGCCCCAGGCCGCAGTGGCTGGTGGACTGCAACAGGACGTTCAGCTTTTCGATCTCGGCAAAGTCGTAGGGCGAACCGTGACCGTGCGCCAGCTTGTCCATCATGTTGGACAGCAACGACGTGCCGACCCGGCAAGGCGTACAAAAGCCACAGCTCTCATGTGCAAAAAAATGCACGAAATTGCGCGCCACTTCAAACATATCACGGCTTTGATTGAACACCATGAAGGCGCCCGCAGTCGGGATGTCGTCAAAAGCGATTCGCCGGTTAAACTCATCAGGCGCGATACACACGCCGGACGGGCCGCTGATCTGCACGGCCTGTGTGTCGGCGGCGCCACAGTCACTGAGCACCTGGGCTACCGTCACGCCGAAGGGGTATTCGTACAGACCTGGTCGCGCGCAATCGCCTGACACGGACAGGATCTTGGTGCCGCTGGACGTATCGGTGCCGATGCCGGCATACCATCCACCGCCTTGCAGCGAAATCAGACTCGTGGCCGCAAAAGTCTCGACGTTGTTGACCACGGTAGGCTGGTTGAGATAGCCATGGGTCACCGGGAAGGGCGGGCGATTGCGCGGCGTGCCGCGTTTGCCTTCCAGCGATTCGATCAGCGCGGATTCTTCGCCGCAGATATAGGCCCCCGCACCCAGATGAATCTCAATGTCAAAGTTAAAATCACTCAGGCCCAGTATGCCATCGCCTAATAAGTTCTGCTGGCGCCGATGTTGCAGCACCGCCTGCAGATGCGCCAGCAGATAACGATACTCACCGCGCAGGTAGAGAAAGCCTTTTTCTGCACCGATGATGCGGGCGCACAGCGTCATGCCCTCGAATACCATGTCGGCGTAGTCGTTTAGCAGCACGCGATCCTTGAATGTGCCCGGTTCGCCTTCATCGGCGTTGCACACCACATAGTGCGCATCGCCTGTTGCCGCGCGACAAAATTCCCATTTCGAGCCGGTAGTAAAACCCGCGCCGCCGCGTCCGCGCAATTTGGATGTTTTAATTTCCTGCAAGGTTTCCACCGTTCCGCGTTGCAACAGCGCGGCCAGCGCCGATCCAGACTTGAAATCGCTGTCCAGTAAAATATCGCGCCGTCGGATGTTGTCCTCTATTGTGAAAAACAGGGCAGGCCAGGCGGATACCGGCACGCGCTCGCGGATCAGTTCACTGATGGCGTTTATACGTTCATGGGTCAGCCGGTTGATGGCGATATTGTTGACCAGCATCGCCGGTCCCTGGTCGCACATGCCGGTACAGGACGTGGTATTGATGCTGAGTAATCCGTCTTCAGATAGCTTTCCGGATTCTACCCACAGCTGACTGCACATGCTCTCCATCAGATCCGTATTGCCCAGCATGCGGTCGGTGATGTTGTCGGAAAACAACACGCGATATTCGCCATTTGGTTGCAGATACAGGAAGGAATAGAAGCCGGCCACGCCTTCGATCTTCGAGCGCGGCAACTGCAACTGCGAACTTAGGTGATCGATGGCATCAGAATGGATATAGCCATAGTGATCCTGGGCTGCGATAAGAATCTGCAGCAGGTCGCAGGCGTTGTGCCGGTGACGGATGAGTATCGGATCCAGGTATTCTGCATGCATGTTGATTTGGCTGTCCATGAGCGAGCTTTCAATGGTTACGGGCAAATACAGCTTTCAGTATTACGCTTTGGCGGGTGATTCTACGCTCATAAAAACAGATTTGATAGTCAAGTTTGATCGTCATACAATCGCAGTCCGGATGAATAAAACTGTCCGGCCAACCCAAGCATAAGGAGCTGACATGACAACTGCATTGCGTTATCAATCAATCCGTAAAGTAATTCCATCGCTGCTCATTCTCGTGCCGAATTTTGCCTTTGCACATACTGGTATCGGGCAGGCGGCCGGCTGGGCGCACGGTATGCTCCATCCTTTTACAGGGCTTGATCACCTTTGTGCGATGATCGCTGTCGGCTTGTGGGCGCAGCAGTTGGGCGGACGAGCGGTGTGGTTAGTTCCGCTGACCTTTGTCTCTGTCATGGCGTCTGGTGGGCTGCTTGGTATGAATGCGATTGAGTTGCCCTTCATTGAGGGCGGCATACTAGCATCGATGCTGGTGCTGGGTGTGTTGATCGCAGCCGCGATCCGTCTGCCGCTGATCGCGAGTCTTACGCTCGTTGGGTTTTTTGCGCTGTTCCACGGTTATGCGCACGGTGCTGAAATGCCGCGAGGCGCATCCGGTTTGAGTTATGCGTTGAGCTTCATGTTGTCCACTGCCGCGCTGCATCTTACGGGTATAGGGATGGCGACGTTGCTTGCCAAAACCGGGCGTGTGCAGTGGCTTCGTCTGGCAGGCGCGTCGATCGTCCTGACAGGCGGTGCGCTCTGTTTCGCTGGCTGATATGCATGAAATGTCGCTGGCCGAGAACGTGCTGCAAATCATCGAGGAATCGGCGCGTTCACAGAATTTCCGGCAAGTGCGCTGCGTGGTGCTGGAAATAGGCAAGTTGTCCTCGGTCGAACCCGACGCGATGCGTTTCTGTTTCGATGCGGCAATGTCCGGCAGTATTGCAGAGGGTGCAAGGCTGGAAATCATAGAGACAGAAGGGCGGGGGTGGTGTGCGCAATGCGCGTCTGATGTGCCGCTGGCCGCATTGTATGAACCCTGCGTGCATTGCGGGGGGTATCAAGTCAGCGTGACGGGCGGTGATTTGATGCGGGTCAAAGAGCTCGAAGTCGAATAACGCTGGCGCGCTAGATCGCGAGCTGACGGTAT
The DNA here is from genome assembly GCA_038205615.1 of Burkholderiales bacterium. GTDB lineage: Bacteria > Pseudomonadota > Gammaproteobacteria > Burkholderiales > Gallionellaceae > Gallionella. The sequence continues at coordinate 2,911 of JBBRBS010000024.1, forward strand.
GCTTTTTCCAGCCGGCTGCTGAGGTTCTCATTGGGCATTTTGCTCGCATGCACTATGGTTACCGTCCAGTTCCGGCGGTCGAAATCAATCAGTTCGTTGAATATAACCGCCTCTGTCGGGCTGGCATCTGTGCTCTCATGTCTGATGCCCATGCCGTCCAGCATGATCGGTGTCCGGATTAGTTTCAGATGCTGCTCCGGGTTCAGCAGTACGGCTTCAAAATCGTCCAGATAACGGTTCAAGTCCGGCAGGGCTGCATCGGACTGCATGTTGGCGATCATGCCGGATAGTTCTTTTTCAAGGGCGGGGCGCGTCTGCGCATCTGCGGTGCGAAGACGGCTGATCAACAAATTCTTACCTTCCAGCTGTGTGCGATGTTCTAGCTTACGCGTCTCTACCCGTTGCTTCACCCGGCTCACCAGACTGTCGAAAAAGCTCAGGGCAACCTGCTCCCTTGCCTGTTTTTCGCTGGGTGCGGGATGATCGAGGGTGTGGCTGGTGAAATAGACCGCTTTTTGCAACACATCGTGCTGAATCATATCGCCTGACAGCGCCACGCCCGAAATGGTTTTTTCAACCCGCCGCATGCCCATCAGCGCGTACAGATCAACGGCGTCGGGAAAATCACGGAAATATTCCTGCACGGCGAGGCTGCTGACAAAAGCATCGGTGACAAAATCGAGTGAAGGGAACAGTGCATGAACGAAGGTATCGCGGGCATATGATTCACGGTTCAGCGCCACCGGCCCCGGTACATTGGCCGCCAGACTGCGGGCGTATTCCAATGCGGTTGTGACTGATTTCTGGTAACTTTCCGGATAGCCGCTGGTCTGTTTGAGCCGTGGCTCAACCGCGTTGACTGCCCGTTCGATGGCGGGCAGCAGTTCTGGCTGGCTTTTCTCACCGTTGTGACCAAACAGTTGTGCGAACAATCCCATTGTGTCTTTCTCGCTGTGCCGGATAATTTTTGATTCCTGTTGCGGGCAGTTTACAACAACCGACACGCGGAGTGTGTGGCCGGTTTCGGTTCATACTAGGCAGGCACGGCCTCAAATTCATTTCAACGGTGGTAAACTTGGCCACTGCACGGGCTGCGCAGAAGTATTTTGAAAGGGGTCATTATGTGTGTCACCTGTGGTTGTGGTGTCGGTCAGACGCTGATCGGCGGTCATGCAGTTCGTCCACCCAAAAAAAACGGTGCAGCGATGAATTTTCGGGCGCATCGGCCGGATGGTGTGCAAGCCCCTCATGCTGATGTTTCGCCAGCGACAGAACAGGCGTCTGTCGACATGACGCAGGCGCGCATGGTCAGGATAGAGCGCGATATTCTTGCCAAGAACAATGATTATGCCGAGCAGAACCGTCGCCAGATGGCAGGTCTCGGGATTTTTGCGCTCAATCTGGTGTCCAGCCCTGGTTCCGGCAAGACCACGTTGCTGGTGAAAACCATTGCGGCGCTCAAGGGCGCGCTGCCGCTTGCCGTGATCGAAGGCGATCAGCAGACCGAAAACGATGCCGCGCGAATTCGTGCCGCCGGCGCACCCGCAATCCAGATCAATACCGGACGTGGTTGCCATCTGGATGCGCAGATGGTGGGTCAGGCGATGCATCAACTGAATTTGCAGCATGACAGCCTGCTGTTGATCGAAAATGTCGGCAATCTGGTGTGCCCGGCCAGTTTCGATCTGGGCGAGGCGCACAAGGTGGTGATCCTGTCGGTGACCGAAGGCGAGGACAAGCCGCTCAAGTATCCCGACATGTTTCTCGCAGCCGATCTGATGCTGCTCAATAAATGCGATCTTTTGCCCTATCTGGAATTCAATGCTGATCTGGCCATCGACTATGCGCGCCGCATCAACCCGAAGCTGCATGTAATTCGCATCTCGGCCAGCAGTGGCGAGGGCATGACTGAGTGGCTGGACTGGATCAGGGCGGGTAGTCTGAGGGCGGTCGTTAGCAAATGACGGTCTACGCCCGGATCAGGGTGTCCGGTCAGGTTCAGGGCGTAGGTTTCAGGCCTTTCGTCTACCGGCTGGCGCATGAGCTGGGCCTGACAGGCTGGGTGCGCAACGACAGCAGTGGCGTTGAAATTGCCGTCGAAGGTGAACAGGCGCAGGTATTGCGTTTGCTTGAACGCCTGCAAAGCGAGCCCCCCGCTCTGGCCAGAGTAGAAAAGGTCGCGCACGACTGGCTGCCGGATGCCGCAGGTTTGCAATGTTTTCAAATTGTGGCCAGCAAGAGCGGACCGATGCAAACCCTGATTACGCCCGACATGGCGATTTGTCCTGATTGTCTGGCTGAATTATTTGATCATGACGACCGGCGCTACCGCCACGCTTTCATTAACTGCATCCATTGTGGTCCGCGCTACACACTCATCCGACGGCTGCCCTACGACCGTGTCAACACCAGCATGGCGAAGTTCGCGCAATGTCCGGACTGTCAGCGCGAATACGATGACCCGGCAACACGCCGCTTTCATGCTCAGCCCAATGCCTGTCCTGCGTGTGGACCTGAGCTTCAGCTTTATGATGAAAACTTTCAGCCCGTCGCTGTCCGTGATTCCATTTCTGCCACTGCCAAATTGATACGCGAAGGGCGTATTGTCGCGATCAAGGGTGTGGGCGGTTTTCACCTGGTGTTCGATGCGCGCAATTCGGCGGCGGTGGACAGGGTGCGCTGCGCCAAGCTGCGTGAAGAAAAGCCCTTCGCGGTGATGGTGCTCAATACGGCATCAGCGCGCAGCTTCGCTACCTTGTCCGCCAATGAGGTCTTTCTGCTTGAATCGGGCGAGCGTCCGGTCGTGCTGCTGAAAAAAACTGCTGCCTGTGATGAAGCATTGCCCGGTATCGCGACAGGCTTAGCCGATCTCGGTCTGTTATTGCCGTACACCCCGCTGCACTATCTTTTATTCCATGAATTGCTGGGGCGACCGGATGGCGGAAGCTGGCTGCAACAGGCAGCGAATATCGTGCTGGTGATGACCAGCGCGAATCCCGGCGGTGAGCCGCTGGTGAAGGATGACAGTGAGGCGCGCGGGTCGTTGTCGGGACTGGCAGAGGCGTATTTAAGTCATAATCGCGACATCCTGCATCGCTGTGATGACAGCGTGATGCGTGTTACACAAAGCGGTGCGGGGGGTGCGCCTTCGTATAAGTTCATCCGCCGCGCGCGCGGCTACACCCCGCGCCGTATTTTGCTGCCATTTTCAGGCCCGTCGGTGCTGGCCTTGGGCGCCTGGCTGAAGAATACCGTCTGCGTTACCCGTGGCGATGAGGCGTTCGTCTCGCAGCACATCGGCGATCTGGCGCATGCCGGAGCATGCTCGATGCTTGAAGATGCCGCAGCGCATTTGTGTGACTTGTTCGATATTCAGCCAGAGATCGTGGCGCACGACTTGCATCCCGATTTTTACAGCAGCCAGTTTGCCTTGTCCTTTGCCGCACAGCGTGGCTTGCCGGTCATCGCGGTGCAACATCATCATGCGCATATCAGTGCTATCTGTGCCGAACATCGTGTTGCAGAACCTGTGCTGGGTTTGGCGCTGGATGGCGTGGGGCTGGGTGCGGATGGCTCAGCGTGGGGCGGCGAATTGTTGCTGGTTGAGGGAGCCCGGTTTGAACGCCTGGGGTATCTGGCCCCGATCGCCATGCCGGGCGGTGACCGTGCCGCGCGTGAGCCGTGGCGCATGGCGGCAGCGGTGTTGTTTTGTATGGGGCGGGGGAGCGAAATTGCGCAGCGTTTTTCGAATCAACCGGGCGCGCAGATGGTGGCGGCCATGTTGCAACGCGGTTTTAATTGTCCTGCGACTTCCAGCATGGGGCGTCTGTTCGATGCCGCTGCCGGATTGCTGGGCGTGAGTGAAATTCAGGGCTATGAAGGGCAGGCGGCGATGTTGCTGGAGGGATTGGCGGCACAACATGGCAAGCTCGATGCATTGCCAGATGGCTTTGCATTTTCCAGCGGGGGCGTGCTGGATTTTAGCGTGCTTTTAGTAGCCCTTGCCGACTGTGACGATGCAGCCTATGGGGCGGCGCTGTTTCACGCCACGATAGCCAAAGGTCTGGTTGCATGGGCCTCTTGCGAGGCCAGACAAAGAGGTATCGTTCATGTTGCACTGGGCGGGGGCTGTTTTCTCAATCGTATTTTGTCGAAAACATTGACAGACGGCCTGTCTGCGCACGGATTGCATGTGTTGACCGCCCAGCTGCTGCCGCCTAATGACGGTGGTATTTCGCTGGGTCAGGCATGGGTCGCCGCACAATCTTTCAGGTAAATAATCGGTCGGGAACACGGTGCTGATTGTTGTAGGTACGTTGCCGTACAGAGCGGCGGGAACATTGCGTTCATTCTTGACTCCCCCGCAGGCAGTAACTGCCGATTTTGATAAAGGAAGACGAAAATGAACAAAGATCAAGTAAAAGGTGTTTTGAAAGACATCGCAGGTAAATTGCAGGAAGATGCCGGGAAGCTGGTCGGCAGCAAAGAGCAGCAAGTCAAAGGTCTGAATAAACAAATATCAGGTAAAGCCGAGAAAATCTATGGCGATGCAAAGGAAATCATCAGGGAGAAAAACAAGCCTTCTTGATTTTTTTGATAAGGCGGGTCGTCGTGCGCGGCCGCTTTCAGTTTGTTAGCCGAATTAAACCTTACCAGGAGATACACATAATGAAACTCGAAAATTCCATCAGCGCCGCTATTATTATCGGCACATTGATTGCGGTACTCTCTGGCTGCCAGAAACCGGAAGGCCCGGCAGAGCATGCAGGCAAGGAGGTCGATAAAGCGGTTGACAAGGCCGGTCAGCAGATTGAAAAAGCCGGTGATAACATTCAGGACGCGGCAAAAGGCGACAAGAAATAAGAAATAAGAAATAAGAAATAAGAAATAAGAAAGACGGCATGCGCGCTGACCAAATCCGCGGTGAAGGATTTGGAAGGCGCCATCGTTTCATTGGATTTGTCTTCTAAATTGAACTTGCCTGGTGTCGATATCATGACTTTTGTGAGCCTCAATCCGAGTACCAATCGCGTGATTCAGCGCCATGCCAGCTGGGATGATGATCGCCTGGACTCAGTGCTGGAAAAAGCACACCGCGCGCAGCAAACCTGGAGACATGCCTCTTTTGCGCTGCGCGCCGGGGTGCTGCGCAATGCAGCGAGGCACTTGCATGCACAGTGCGAGCAATACGCAACGCTCATCGCTCATGAAATGGGTAAACCGTTGCGCGAAGCGCGCGCCGAAGTCGAAAAGTGCGCTGGTGTGTGCGACTACTATGCGCAACATGCGGAAGAATTTTTGCGCGCAGAACCCATAGCGTCGGATGCCCGGAAAAGCTACGTCGCATATTACCCGCTCGGTGTGGTGCTGGCTGTCATGCCGTGGAACTTCCCTTTCTGGCAGGTGTTTCGCGCCGCCGTTCCGGCCCTGATGGCGGGCAATGCGGTCGCGCTGAAGCATGCGCCGAATGTGCCGCAATGCGCGCTTGCAATTGAAGCGATCTTCCGCGATTGCGGCCTGCCGGAAGGACTGTTTACCAACCTGATGATTGAAATCGGGCAAGTAGCCGAAGCAATCGCCAGCCCGTATGTCAGTGCGGTCACGCTCACAGGATCGGAAGCCGCAGGACGCAAAGTGGCAGCGTGTGCCGGTCAGCATCTGAAAAAATGTGTGCTGGAATTGGGTGGTTCCGATCCGTTCATCGTGCTGCACGATGCGGATTTGGAATTAGCCGTCGAGATGGCGGTGACTTCGCGTTTTTTAAATTGCGGGCAATCGTGCATCGCCGCCAAACGCTTCATCGTCGTGCCGGAAATAGCGGATGAATTCCTGCGTCGCTTCAAAACCAAAGTGGACGCGCTCAGGGTCGGCGACCCGATGATTGAAACCACGCAAATCGGCCCCATGGCGCGCCTCGATCTGCGTGAATCATTGCATAATCAAGTCTCCTCTTCCATCTTGCAGGGCGCTGTTGCGGTGACCGGATGTAAGCCGGTCGATCTCGAAGGATTCTTCTATCAGCCATCGATTCTGGATCAGGTCACTGACAAAACCTGTGCTTACCACGAAGAGCTGTTCGGCCCAGTGGCGATCGTGATCCGTGCCGCGAGCGAGGAAGATGCGCTGCGCATCGCTAATGAAACCCGCTTCGGACTCGGTTCGTCGGTTTGGAGTCGTGATACGGCGCGCGCCGAACAGTTGGCAGCTCATATTCAGGCGGGCTGCAGCTTCATCAACGGCATGGTCAAATCTGATCCGCGTCTGCCATTCGGCGGAGTAAAGGCTTCGGGTTATGGGCGTGAATTGTCAACGCTGGGAATGCATGAATTTGTGAACGCAAAGACGATGTGGATCAGGTAGCGTGAAAAACGAGCATAGCGACGTTTCGAACTCGCGTCTGAAGCGTAGTTTGGCGCGATGAATGAGGAATAGTCGATGAGAACCAGCCCTGCCGTTCCGCCACCATCAGCGCCTGACGTGCGTGACACATCTGGTGAATCTGAACGCGATCAGGTCAGCCAAAATATCGAGGCTGTTCTGGAGTTTTATACGCGTGAAGAACAAAAGATCAGCCGTTCGCAGCGCATCATGGAGCGCATCAGCTGCTTTATCGGGCAGCCGGTTTTTTTGGGCATCATTCTGCTCTTTGTTGCGCTCTGGATGCTCGTCAATGACCTGTTCCACCAGTTCGGCATAGTCGAATTCGACCCTGAACCTTTTTTCTGGCTTCAAGGTATCGTTGGTCTGGGTGCGTTGCTGACCGCGACCGTGGTGTTGATCAGGCAGAACCGGCTCGCCAAACTCGCGGAGCAGCGTGCGCATCTGGATCTCAAATTAACGCTGCTGACTGAGCAGAAGGCGACCAAGCTGATCGATCTGCTTGAAGAACTGAGGCGTGATTTGCCCAATGTCAAAAATCGCCATGACCCTGAAGCTGCAGCACTCATACAGTCGATGAGCCCGGAACTGGTACTCGCCACACTGGACGAACGCGCTGAGCCGGAGGAGCCGCATGTCGTGGGAATCACGGAACACGGTAATCAACAAACCAAAAATACCGCTTTATCTGCTGAGTGATCTGCAACGATTCTCGTGCGGGACATCGGTGTTCATATTGCTGTGACCGGCCCATTGTTTGCATCGCTGCTGCTGTTACATGTTATGTGTGCTACTGCACAGAGACGGCCCCGGCGAAGCGATATCGTTTCGACAGTTTAACTTTCTGTGCAAAGGATACTGTCATGAACATCACCTTAAGTCTGGGACCTCTGGTATCGCTGCTAGCCGGCGTACTCATACTGATTGTCCCCCGGTTGCTTAACTATATCGTCGCAGTCTATCTGATCGTTATCGGATTGCTGGGCTTGTTCGGCGACATTCACCTGAGATAGGCTGGGATTTGTTGCTTCGTGCTTAGCGTTTTGGGAAGGCTTTGGGCATTCGTTAAACGGCAGGCAAGCTATATCCGCACCCCCTCAACTATTGAAAGCAGGTTCCGCAAGGAGAATCATCATGTCCGAATTGACTACGTTGACGATGTTCCTGAGTGTTTCAATCATGCTGACAAGCTTGTCGGTTGCTTTCTGTATCCGGCGGCGCGGGCTTCAGGCTCAGGTGAGATCAAAATGAAAGCGAGAGGAGGATGTGTTTCGGGTTCGTGGCAGCTGAGTGTTATGACCGTCGCGCTTGCGTGTGTCTTTGCCGCTGGGCAGGTACAGGCCAATGGCCTTAACCCGACCGTGGTTGCAGGGCAGGCCAGTTTTGCCACTCAGGGTAATACGCTCAGCATCACCAACAGCCCAGGGGCCATTATCAACTGGCAGGGGTTCTCAATCGCTGCGAGTGAAGCCACCCGTTTCATTCAGCAAAATTCCGCGTCAAGCATCCTCAACCGCATTACAGGTCCCGATCCGTCAGTCATTCTCGGAACGCTCATCTCGAACGGCAGGGTATTCCTGATCAATCCTAGCGGTATTCTGATAGGACAAGGCGCGCGCATCGACGTGGCCGGGCTGGTCGCCTCGACACTCAATCTGAGTAACCAGGATTTTCTAGCAGGCAAGTTTAATTTTACGTCCAATCCGCTTGCCGGCCGTGTGGAAAATCAGGGAAGTATCACGACGCCTTCGGGTGGCAGCGTCTATCTGGTAGGCACCAATGTCACCAACAGCGGTATTGTCAACAGCCCGCAGGGCGACGTGATTCTGGCCGCCGGCCAGTCGGTGAAGATATTCGATTCCAGCACGCCCGGGGTGCGCGTCGAGCTCACCGCGAGCGATAACGCCGCCGTCAACCTGGGCGAGATTCTGGCGCAAAGCGGGCAAGTCGGCATATACGGGGCTGTCCTGCGAAACTCGGGCGTGGTCAATGCCGACCAGGTGGTGCGGAGTGCTGCCGGCAAGATAGTCTTGCGTGCGAAGCAGGACGTGACTCTGGACGCCGGCAGCCGCCTCAGCGCGAGCGGCGAGCAGGGAGGTGCGATCACAGTTCAGTCAGATACCAGTACCACGCTTGTATCCGGCACGATAGAAGCCAAAGGCACGACAGGCACGGGCGGCGACGTCCAGCTATTAGGCAATCGCGTCGGACTGTTTACGGCGAGTGTGGATGCGTCCGGCACGGCGGGCGGTGGCAGTATTTTGGTCGGAGGTGACTATCAAGGTACGGGGAGTGTTCAGCGTGCGTCCGCGACATACATGAGCCCCAATTCGACGATCAACGCCGATGCCGTCAACAATGGCAACGGCGGCAAAGTAATTCTCTGGTCTGACGGCTTCACCAGCGCCCATGGCACAATCTACGCCCGCGGTGGTGCGCAGTCCGGCGATGGCGGCCTGATCGAAACTTCGGGGCACCATATTCTGGACGCGACCGGCGTTCGCGGTGGTGCCGGTGCGCCCCATGGTAAAGGCGGGTTGTGGCTGTTCGATCCAGATTCCGACATACTGATTAACGCCGGTGCAACAACGACCGTTATAGTAGCGCCCAATACCCCAGTGGCTGGGACCACGACTTATTCGCCATCCGCTAATACGACCAATATTTTACATACTGACCTCAACGCTCTGCTGAACGCTGGCACCGATGTCCGGGTGATCACGACTAACGCTGGCGGCACTCAAGTCGGCAATATCACTGTCGCTGCTGCCATAACAAATACTTCGGGCGGCGCAAGGACACTTACGCTCATCTCTGGAACCGGAGGGGGATTATTAGGGGTCGGGGGCTCTGTCATCATTGACGCGACACTTTCTGGCCTGGGGGGGGCACATACCCTGGCGGTCAACCTCGAGAACGCCACTGCGGGTGGCGGTGTGTCCTTTACCGCCAACGGAAACATCACGACAGCCGGTGGAAACATACAAGTTCTGGCGAACACTGGTGGTGTGACCCAAAACGTCGCGTCAACGCTCAATTCCGGCGCCGGCACTATCACGGTGACGAGTCCCGTGGATATTGCCATTGGGGGCACCTTAGCCAGTTCCAACGGCACGGGCACCGCGATTGTCGTTAACGCGGGCAACGGCACTGCGGCAGGGACTGCAACCGGTGGTGATATCGCCATTACCACCGGCACCATCAGCCTCACCGGCGGTGGAGGGGCGGTTCTCTATACGGGTAATTTGAGCAGCACGGGTGTTCTCGCAGCCGCAGGAGGCTCGGGAAGCGGCCGATTCCGCTATAACAGCAGTCAGACTACGCAGAATTACTCCTTGGCGTTGAACCCCGCCGCAGTGTCGGCAGTTTTTCGTGAGGCAGCGCTGCTGACCGTGACCGCCAATAATGCGAGCAAGACTTACGGTACTGACGATCCAGCCCAAAGCTATCAGCCGATTGCGGGATATCTCAATGGAGACGCGGCCACCGCGGGGCTGACCGGGTCCTATGCGCGAACTGCGGGGGAATCGGTAGGCACCAAATCAATTACGCAAGGTACGGTTGCTTCGAATGTTGGCTATTCCATTTCGTTCACCGGCGGTAAACTACTCACGATCACGCAGGCCCCGGTGACGGGCACGATCGCGAACCAGACCAAGACCTACGGCACGGACGATCCGGCGCTGCCGGCGGTGACGCTGGCAGGGGTGGTGAACAGGACGGTCTCTACCTGGAACGGCAACGTGGCGGTGAGCGACACGGGTAACGTAACAACGACGCTGGCGAGCCTGGCGCGCACTGCGGGTGAGACGGTGGCGCTCGCGCCCTACTCGATTAATTCGGGGGTGTTGACGGCATTGGCTGGCACTGCGTCGGGTAACTACAGCAGCACGGGGGTGCTGAGCGTGGCGAACAGCCCGACGCTGGCGATCACGCCGGCGTTGCTTAGTGTTGCCGCGCATCAGCAGAGCAAAATTTTCGGCACGAGCGATCCGGTGCTGACCTTTGGCGTGACGGGGCTGGTCAATAATCCGGCGCTCGGCATTAACGATACCGCTGCGACCGTGCTGTCGGGTGCGCTCACGCGTGTTTCAGGCGAAAGTGCCTTGGGCGGGCCTTATGCGATCAAACAGGGCAGCCTCGTGGCCAACAGTAATTACACGCTGGGTTATACGCCCAATAATCTGATCATCACGGGGGCTGCTGCAGAGCCCGTTTTGGGCTTCAACGCGGGGCAGGTCGTTTTTGTTGGGGTGATTAATAATGAGTTCTATTATCGTCCGGGTAACTTCTGGCATATCTCGCTCAATTCAAACGACGCTGATCCGGGATTCGATGTGATGAGGGGGACGAGCGATTCGGGCGCACGGTTGACACGGAGCCAGAATAGTTGCGATTCTGTTTCTGGGGGAGGCTTCTGTGAGACTTGGTCATTCCCGCAGCAACGTGAAAGATTAATTAAAAAATGAGCATTGGCGCAGGACTTACCAGATTTTCAGAAAGGGCTGTCATGCAATCAATCATTCGTAGCTTGGGGTTGTCGGTGGCCTTGCTGCTGACGTCAGTGGCCTCTGCTGCACAGACGCAGACTGAGCGTTTCGATATCGACCGTTTTGTGATTGAGGGGAATGCGCTATTTAAGTCTGTTGAGATCGACGCTGTGCTCAAGCCCTATACGGGTAAACAACGCGAGTATAGCGACGTGCAGCGCGCAATTGAAGCACTCAAAAAGTACTATCGCAGCAGTGGGTTCAGTGTGGTGTGGGTGGTCGCACCTGAGCAGGATCTCGACCGGGGTTTCGTCACTTTGCAGATTATCGAAGCGCGGATCGGCAAGGTCACCATCGAAGGCAATCACTTTTTTGATGATGCGAACATTCGCGCAAGCCTTCCGGCGCTTAAGGAGGGCGATTCGCCCAGGGCGGGGGATATTTCAGCGAACACGCAGCTTGCCAACGAGAATCCTGCTAAACAGGTTGACGTCGTATTGCGCCCTGCTGAGAAAACGGGCGTGGTGGATGCGACCGTCGATGTTATCGACGTGCGACCGCTCAAGGCATTTGTGACGATCGATGATACCGGTAACACGCAGACGGGTGAGTATCGCGTCGGCGTCGGCGTGCAGCATGCCAACCTGTTCAACCGCGACCACGTCGGCACCTTCAACTACGTCACCTCGCCGGGCAAGGAGAACCAGGTCAGCCTCTACAGCGGGAGCTATCGCCTGCCACTGTATTCGCCGGGTGATTCCATGGATTTCATCATCGCACGCTCGGATGTCAGCGCCGGTACTACGCAGACGGTCGCAGGGCCGCTCGTTTTCTCCGGCAAGGGCGCTGTTTATGGCTTGCGCTATAACCAGTTGCTGGAGAGGCGCGGCGAGTATGCTCACAGGATCGTTTACGGCCTTGATTACCGTGCCTACCAGAACCAGTGTTCACTCGGTAATTTCGGCGCGGCGGGCTGCGGGCCGGCGGCTGTGGATGTCACCTTGAGGCCAGTCAGCTTCGCGTACAGTGGTAATTTAGCAAAATCCGGGCTGATCACCGACTTTTATGTGGCATTGTCTCAAAATGTGCCCGGCGCGGTTAATGGGCAGGAGAGTAATTTCAATGCGTCACGTCCGAGTCCCACTGGCGGGAGTGGCGCGACTTCCCGTTATAAGATTCTTCGCATGGGTGCCAGCAGGGTGAATGTACTTGAGGGTAACTGGCAAGTCCGCGCCGCCGTGAATGCACAGTACACGCCGGATGCGCTGCTGTCCGGTGAGCAATTCGGCATCGCCGGCGCGACCGCTGTCCGTGGCTTCATGGAGCGCGAAATTGTTCGTGACAGGGGCTATTTCGCCAACCTTGAACTGTATTCGCCCAACCTGATGGGTCAATTGATTTCCGGTGAGGGTAACCTGCGCGGCTTGCTGTTCTATGATCTTGCCCGTGCAGCCAACAATCAGTTAGCCGGTGAAACCAGACAACAGGTCTCGATCGCCAGCATGGGTGCGGGTTTTCGCTGGAATGTGCAGAGGAATTTTAACATGCGCTTCGACTTCGCACGGGTCATGGACGCCGGCGGGAGCAAGAAAGTGGGCGACCTGCGAGGGCATCTGTCAGTCTATTTCGGTCTTTAGTTTCAGACTCTGGCAGGTCAGGGGCACGTTGATTCAAGGGGGATTCAACAACATCAGCTTTCGGGAAGGATGTTTTTCAGTGAGTAAGTTCGCATGCGGGGTGAAAAGCTAAACGTAGTTATGGTAATCTTCTCACAGCGTTGTCACGATCTCACGTAAATAACCAGGGAGTAAGTCCATGACGATTCCTCCAGATTCAATTGCACCCTTGAAAGCGCAGGTTTTAAGTTCATTGATGGGGTCGGTTGTCGGCTCAAAAAATGATGGCGCGTGGGACAGCCTGTTCCAACTTCTGGTTGCAAACGGCACCGATCCGCTTCAATTATCCCCGCAAATTCCGATCAGTCAAAGCGTTCCTCTACCTCCGGCGGGCGGCATAAAAGGTCTATCTGCCACAGGGCGCAATATGGCACTGCCCGACCCTGAATCCGCGTACAAGATGATGAGCGTTATCAATAATCTTGATGTTGCTTTCAAGGCGCAGTATTCAGAGTTGAACCAGATGAAATCCGCCGTCTCGAAAATGCAGGAGGCCGGCCAGAGTCTGGGCGGTATTGCGACCGGCAATGACAGCATCAAGCTTCGCTTGCTGGGCTTTGTCGGGCAATACAACAACTGGATCAAGCGATTTAACCCGGATATTCAGCAAGGCGGATTGCTGGCCGGCACGCAGGCGGCGCAGGTGGCCCGATATGAGCTGGAGCAGAATGTTAAAAGTCGCTTCTTCGGCGCTGGGGATGGCGTGCGTGGCATGGCTGATCTGGGTATCGAGATTGATCCGCAGACGCATCTGGCGACGATGGATGTCACCAGGCTGGACTCGATGCTGTCTGCCAACAGGGCGGGTGCTGTTAACACCATTGTGGAATTTGGCACAAATTTCGCCAAATCGGCAAGGCTGCTCGTATCTGACGGCAATTTTTTCTCGAAACAGCTCGATAACCTCGATCGCGGCATCGATTACATCAGCGACAACAAGGACGCCTTGCAGCACGAGTTCGGAACCGGCGACGCCGCTACCCCGGCCGGGAAAGTGGCGGCAGGCTTGGCTGACTACAATCAGTTAGCAAAAACCTGAACGCTTAATTTAAAAACTCAGTTGTCCACGAAATGTTCTAATAAATTTAAGTGTATATCGAAAATTTACTTGCCATAAATTTGCTGAGTAACTAAGCAAGACTAAATTTTTTATTCGTTTGCGAGCTTACGCCTTACGGCAAAATGCCTGCTTACCCCATTTCGTGTTTTTCGTGGATGAAAAGCTTTTTGCAGATTAACCGTTGTTTGAATCCAGATTGATCAAACGGGCATGAAAAAGTAATCACGCATTGATCGTGAAGCACCATGCCCGTTTTGCTTTTGCGAACTGTCACCCGTGTGCGGGGGCAGGGTTAAACGATTCGCTACGCGAGTCTCATGTTAAGGAATATAAATATGTGTCTGGCCATACCTGCACGCGTCGAACACCTCACCTTGGACAACAGCGCCATCGTCAATCTGGGCGGTGTACGCAAGGAAATCTCGCTTGCCCTTGTGGAGGATGTCGCCGTGGGCGACTATGTGATCGTGCATGTGGGCTATGCGCTGCAAAAGCTTGATGAAGAGGAGGCGCTCCGTACACTGGAATTATTCGCCGAATTCAGTGCGATGGATGGGGCGCCGACATGAAGTACGTTGACGAATTTCGCGACGGTGAGCTGGCATCGAACATTGCCGCCAACATCGCACGCGAGGCGAATCCTGCGCATGCCTATCGCCTGATGGAATTCTGCGGCGGGCATACCCACGCAATTTCGCGCTATGGCCTCGCAGATTTATTGCCCGCGAGTGTACGGCTGATACACGGTCCGGGCTGTCCGGTGTGCGTGTTGCCGATCGGCCGTGTGGATCAGGCGATTCGCCTCGCGACAGAGTCGGGCGTGATCCTTTGCACCTACGCCGACACGATGCGCGTTCCCGCATCCGGCAATCAAACGCTGATGCGGGCCAAAGCGGCGGGTGCGGATGTGCGGATGATCTATTCAACTCAGGACGCGTTGAAGATCGCGCGCGACAATCCGACACGACAGGTCGTGTTTCTGGCCATCGGTTTCGAGACCACCACGCCGCCCACGGCGGTGGCGATCAGGCAGGCTGCGGCAGAGGAACTTAAAAACTTCAGTATCCTGTGCAACCATGTGCTGACACCGGCGGCAATGCACGCGATTTTATCGGTGGAAGGGGGCGTCGCGCTGGATGGTTTTATCGGTCCTGCACATGTCTCCACCGTGATCGGCAGTCAACCCTATGAGGTGTTCGCCAATGATTACGCCAAGCCAGTGGTGATCGCCGGCTTCGAACCACTGGACGTGATGCAGGCCATCCTGATGCTAATACGCCAGATCAACGAGGGGCGCGCAATCGTCGAAAATGAATTTACCCGCGCGGTGAGCCGCGATGGCAATCTGAAGGCGCAGCAACTGGTCGCCGACGTCTTCGAGTTGCGCGAATCTTTCGAGTGGCGCGGCCTGGGGGCTGTGCCGCACAGCGCCTTGAGGCTGCGAGCTGAGTTCGCCGACTATGACGCCGAACTGAGATTCAATTCTGAATATGTAGCAGTGCCCGATCACAAGGCGTGCGAATGCGCGGCCATTCTGCGCGGCGAAAAACTCCCGCAACAATGCAAAATTTTCGGCACGGTATGTACGCCGGAAAACCCCATCGGTTCGTGCATGGTGTCCTCCGAGGGCGCATGCGCGGCGCATTATTCTTATGGGCGATTTCGGGAGGTCACGCAATGAGCATCACCAAGTCTTATACCCGTCCGCTTGATTTTAAAAACGGGCGTATCGAGATGTCATATGGCGCAGGTGGCCGTGCGATGGCGCAACTGATCACCGATTTATTTGCGGCCGCGTTCGATAATTCCTATCTGGCGCAGGGCAACGATGGCGCATTGCTGCCGATGGCATCAGGCCGCCTGGTAATGTCCACCGACAGTCATGTGGTCTCTCCGCTGTTCTTTGCCGGGGGCGATATCGGCTGCCTGTCGGTACACGGCACGATCAATGACGTGGCGATGATGGGGGCGCAGCCTTTGTATCTGTCTGCGGCTTTCATACTCGAAGAAGGTTTTATGCTTGCCGATTTGAAACGTATCGTCGACTCGATGGCAAAGGCGGCATTCGACGCAGGCGTGCCGATTGTAACCGGCGACACCAAGGTGGTGGAACAGGGTAAGGGAGACGGGGTTTTTATCACGACAACCGCAGTTGGTGTGGTTCGTGACGGCATCACGCTGTCAGGGGATCGTGCTCAGCCGGGCGATAAAATCCTGCTGTCAGGCACGATCGGCGATCACGGCATGGCGGTGCTGTCGCAACGCGAAGGGCTGAGTTTCGATGCTCCTATCGTGTCGGACACGGCGGCGCTGCACGGTCTGGTCGCAGCAATGCTCGATTCCGGTGCGAGCTTGCGCGTGCTGCGCGACCCGACACGCGGCGGGCTGGCGACCACGCTAAACGAGATCACCAAACAGTCAGGCGTGGGCATGCTGCTCAATGAGTCGTTGATCCCTATTAATCAGCCGGTGGAGGCCGCTTGCGAGTTTTTGGGCCTGGATCCGTTGTATGTCGCTAACGAAGGCAAGCTGGTGGCAATTTGTGCGGCGGAAGATGCAAAGGGATTGCTTGACGTGATGCGCGCGCATCCTCAGGCAAAAGAAGCTGCCATTATCGGTGAGGTCAGAGAGGATGCGCATGGCTTCGTGCAGATGACAACGAAGATGGGAGGCCGGCGCATCGTAGACTGGCTGGCGGGCGAACAATTACCGAGGATTTGCTAACCGGCTGCTAGTGTTTTTTTAGCAGGGGTTCATAGCCCAGTCTGACTTTCAGGCTTGCCGCGCTGGTGCGCGCTTCATTCAGCGTGATATAGGGACCCATCTGGGTGCGTACCCAGCCGTCACTAGAGAAAATGCTGAGAGTCTTATCGATCTTGCCAAGTTTGGTGAGTATGCCTGCCAAATATTTTTCGGCTTCCTTTTTTGATTTGAATGCGGCGAGTTGCAGATAATAATCGCCGCTTCCTGTTGAAGTCGCCTGTGTAGTCTGTATAGCAGGTATAGCAGGTATAGCAGGTGTAGCAGGTGTAGCAGGTGTAGCAGG
>JBBRBS010000025.1:0-19456 GCA_038205615.1 Burkholderiales bacterium
TGATCTTTCTGATGGTCACCACCAGCTATGCAAAATATTCTGAATTGCAGATCAATCTGCCGCAGGCCGGCGGAGAAGTCAGCGCCTCACAGGTACAGCCAATCACGGTTGCGATCGATGCGACCGCGCATTACGCGATTAACAATAGCGGGCTGAATTTCACTGATATCGAAGCTTTGGCCGCCTCACTGAAAACAGCGGCCGGCGCACAAACGGATCCGACCATCGTCATCAATGCCGATGCCAAAACACCGCATCAGGCCGTCATCAACGTGATGGAAGCAGCAAGGCAAGCCGGGTTCGGGCGCATCACCTTTGCCACGCAAAACGAAGCCAACTAACCTCAAAGACTTTTATCCACGAAAGTCACGAAACACACAAAAATAACTAAATAAATCAATAGATTATCCACACTCAAAAACTTACACACTGTGTAATGATGTAAAGCTGGCCTCTGTTTGAGAATTTTAGTGTTTTTCGTGTTTTTCGTGGACAGCGTGTTTTTTTCCAGGATTACCCCCATGGTCGGACTTGAACGCTGCTGGTATCGTATCTGCTGGCTGCACCTGATATTACTGCCGGCAAGCTGGCTGTTCCGCGCATTGGCGGCCTTGCGCCTGTGGCTCTATCAAAGCGGCTTCCTGACCAGTTATAAATTACCCGTACCGGTTATCGTGATCGGCAACATCAGCGTCGGCGGCACCGGCAAAACGCCCCTCACCCTCAGTCTGGCACAGCAACTGGCAGATAGCGGCTACCATCCTGTCATAGTCAGCCGTGGCTTTGGCGGCACAACAGAGCAGCAGCCCGTCACAATCAGCAGCACGGCGGCACAAGTTGGCGACGAGCCGTTGCTGATGGCCCGGCGTGGCATCTGTCCGGTATGGGTAGGCCGCGACCGGGTCTCAACGGCGAAGATGGCTTTGCTGTCCCACCCACAATGCGATGTCGTGTTGTGCGATGACGGCTTACAGCACTATCGTTTGCAGCGCGATGTGGAAATCTGTGTCATCGACGGCGTGCGCCGCTTCGGCAATGGCTATTCGCTCCCGGCAGGGCCGCTGCGCGAACCGGTCTCACGACTGAATACGGTCGATGCGGTCGTTGTAAATGGCGGAAACGTTGTCAACGGCCAATATGCGATGCACTTGTCCGGCGAGATTTTTTACAATTTAAACAATCCTGATCAGACCGCCCAAGCCTGCGATTTACAGGGTTTTCGCCTGCATGCCGTGGCCGGCATCGGTCATCCGCAACGCTTCTTCGATCACCTGAAATCACTCGGACTGGCTGTTACGCCGCATGCATTTTCCGACCATCACCCCTATAAAGCAGTCGATCTGCTTTTCGATGAGTGCGATGCATTACTCCTTACCGAAAAAGATGCGGTAAAATGTGCCACAATCGCTGATAAAAAATTCTGGGTGTTGCGAGTTGACGCCCTGATCGATCCAGCCCTGACCGCCCAACTACTGCGAAAGATTGCCATTCATGGACGCAAAACTGCTTGATATTCTGGTCTGCCCGCTGTGCAAATCACAGCTGATTTATCACAAGGCCGAACAGGAATTGATCTGCCGCGCAGACCGGCTGGCCTATAAGATCGCCGACGGCATTCCGGTCATGCTGGCCGATGAAGCGCGCAAGCTGAGCCCTGAAGAAGCAGAAAAGCTTTAACAGCCCCCAAATGATATCCTTTAACGTCGTCATCCCGGCACGCCACGCCTCCACTCGCCTGCCCGGCAAGCCGCTTTTGCACATCATGGGCAAGCCGATGGTCGTGCGCGTCGCCGAACAGGCGGCCAAAAGCGGTGCGCAGCATATCTGGATTGCCACCGACCATCATGCAATCGCCAACGTGGCGCATGAGCATGGATTCAAGGCTTGCCTGACGCGAGACACGCATATCAGCGGCACGGATCGCATCGCCGAGGTGGTGGAGCGACAAGGCTGGCCGGATGACACAATCGTCGTCAACGTGCAGGGCGATGAACCGCTGATGCCGCCCGATCTGATCCGCGCCGTAGCACTGCATCTGCACGATCATCCGGAATGCGCGATCGCCACCGCCTGCCATACGATCCACGATGAAGCCGCGATGCGCAATCCGAATATCGTCAAGGCCGTACTCGACAAACAGGGCAACGCGATGTATTTCAGCCGCGCGCCTATCCCCTACCCGCGCGATGCATTCGCCGCAGGAGAAGGCTTGCCCAAAGATCTGCCGGTACTGCGCCACATCGGCATTTACGCCTATCGCGCCAGTTTCCTGCGCGCTTACGGACAGCTTTGGACCACCCCCGTTGAACAGTATGAATCGCTGGAACAACTGCGCGCGCTGTATCATGGCTATAAAATCGGGGTGTTTATCGCAGATGAAGCGCCGCCGGCCGGGGTCGACACCGAACAGGATTTACACGCAGCAAGAGAAACTTTTAAAGCAAAAAACAGCTTGTAGCGGGCGGCTGGTAGCCAGTTATCAGTGCGCTGCGCGCGACATTATTACGGCCAACCTGCTACAAGCAACACGCTACAAGCTACCCGCTATTAACTTAAGGAGAATCACAATGCGAGTCATACTGCTAGGCGCACCGGGCGCAGGTAAAGGCACCCAGGCCAATTACATCAAAGAAAAATTCAATATTCCGCAAATTTCCACCGGTGACATGCTGCGTGCAGCAGTCAAGGCGGGCTCCCCGCTGGGGCTAGCAGCGAAGAGCATCATGGATGCAGGCGGCCTGGTCTCCGATGACATCATCATCAATCTGGTCAAAGAACGCATCATGGATGCCGATTGTGACCACGGCTTTTTGTTCGACGGTTTCCCGCGCACCATCCCGCAAGCCCAGGCAATGAAGGACGCGGGCATTCCGATCGACTACGTGGTCGAGATTGACGTGGCTGATTCCGAGATCATCAGCCGCATGAGCGGTCGCCGCGTGCATCCAGCGTCAGGCCGCACCTATCACACGATATTCAACCCGCCCAAGGTCGCCGGCCGTGATGATGTCACAGGTGAAGAGCTGGTGCAGCGCCCGGACGATGTGGAAGACACCGTCATCAAACGCCTGAATGTATACCACGAGCAGACCAAACCGCTGGTCGAATATTACAAGGCATGGGCCGCGTCCGGCGATGCTGCCGCACCCAAATCCGTAAAAATTGCCGGCGTTGGCAACGTGGACGACATCTGCAATCAGATTTTTACCGCACTGACCCGATAATGACAAACAAACCAGTTCTGACGCTCGACGATGCCAAACGCATCGCTGCTGCCGCAGAAGTTGAAGCCCAGCGCAATAACTGGCGCGTCGTGATCGCGGTGGTGGACGACGGCGGACACCTGCTGTATCTGCAACGCAGTCACGACACGCAGTTCGGCAGCGTGGAAACGGCGATCGCAAAAGCCTATGCCGCGATCGCCTTCAAGCGCCCGACCAAGACTTCGGAAGACGCCGTATTGAGCGGACGACTGATACACCTAGCTTTGCCCAGCGTGATTCCCGCCGAGGGCGGTGTGCCGCTGCTGGTTGACGGTGTTGCGGTCGGCGCCTTAGGCATCAGCGGTGTTCGCTCATCCGAAGACGGACAAATCGCCGCAGCAGGCCTGGCTGCATTAACAACGGCATAGTCAGGACAACCCTGGCAGCCGGGTAAAATATCGCGCGGCCCTGCATTTCTTTATCGCCGATGCTGCTATGATTATGTCACTCAGGAAACACTGACCGGGTGAATATCAATCATAGCGGTTCAACTCAGGGAGAAGATCATGTCAGGTGGACTAGGCTTTGCACTGTTGTGCGCAGTAGTTGCAATCTTGTACGGCTTATTTTCTATCAAATGGATTCTGGCCAAACCCACCGGCAGTGAGCGAATGCGTGAAATCGCTGCAGCAATTCAGGAAGGCGCATCTGCCTATCTTGCACGACAATACCTGACCATCGCCATCGTAGGCACCATCCTGTTCCTCATCATTTTCGCCGCCTTAGGCTGGCAAACCGCCATCGGATTCGCGATCGGGGCGCTGCTCTCAGGCGCTGCCGGTTTCATCGGCATGAACGTCTCGGTGCGCGCCAACATCCGCACTGCAGAAGCTGCCAAAGAAAGCCTGAATGCAGCACTGGACGTCTCCTTCAAAGGCGGTGCGATCACCGGCATGCTGGTAGTAGGCTTAGGCCTGCTGGGCGTGGCCGGCTACTACGCCTTCCTGACCGGCTCGGGTTCTACGCTGTCGGAAGCCACACACGCACTGGTAGGCCTGGGTTTCGGCGGTTCGCTGATTTCCATCTTCGCCAGGCTGGGCGGTGGCATTTTCACCAAGGGTGCGGATGTCGGTGCGGATCTGGTCGGCAAGGTCGAGGCGGGTATCCCCGAAGATGATCCGCGCAACCCGGCAGTGATTGCGGACAACGTAGGGGACAATGTCGGCGACTGCGCAGGCATGGCGGCCGACCTGTTCGAGACGTACGCCGTCACGATCATCGCCACGATGATGCTGGGCGGACTGCTGATGACGAACGCCAACGCGGTGATTTATCCGCTGGTACTGGGCGGCTTCTCGATCATCGCTTCCATCATCGGCACCTTCTTCGTCAAGGCTCGCAAGGGGGGCAAGATCATGAATGCGCTGTATCGCGGCCTTGCGGTTTCGGCAGCCTTAGCCCTGATCGCCTTCTACCCGATCACCACCTGGATCATGGAGGGCAACGGCGTCTATAGCGTCAACGCACTATACGGCTCGACCGTCATCGGCCTGTTGCTGACCGCAGCACTGGTGTGGATCATCGAATACTACACCGCGACAGAATATGCGCCAGTGCGCCACATTGCCCAGGCGTCAACCACAGGACACGGCACCAACATCATCGCAGGCCTTGGCGTATCGATGAAATCCACCGCAGCGCCGGTGCTGGCGGTATGCGCTGCCATCATGGCGGCTTATTCGATGGCAGGCCTGTATGGCATCGCCATCGCCGCCACCGCGATGCTGTCGATGACCGGCATCATCGTGGCGCTGGATGCCTATGGCCCGATCACCGACAACGCCGGCGGTATCGCCGAGATGGCCAAGCTGCCGGATGACGTGCGTATCATCACCGATGCGCTCGATGCTGTGGGCAACACCACCAAGGCCGTCACCAAAGGCTATGCGATCGGTTCCGCAGGACTGGCAGCGCTGGTGCTGTTCGCCGACTACACCCACGCGCTGGAAGCCCACCTGCACGCCCCGATGCTGTTTGACCTGTCCAACCACATGGTAATCGTCGGCCTGTTCATCGGCGGCATGATTCCCTACCTGTTCGGCGCGATGGGGATGGAAGCGGTCGGTCGTGCTGCGGGCGCCGTAGTGGTCGAAGTGCGTCGTCAGTTTAAAGAAATCCCCGGCATCATGGAGGGCACAGGCAAACCGGAATACGGCACTTGCGTGGACATGTTGACCAAAGCCGCCATCAAGGAAATGATCATCCCGTCCCTGCTGCCGGTTGCGATTCCGGTCATCGTCGGTCTGACACTGGGCGCTCAGGCATTGGGCGGCGTGCTGGTCGGCACCATCATCACCGGCATCTTCGTTGCAATCTCGATGACCACCGGCGGCGGCGCATGGGATAACGCCAAGAAATACATCGAGGAAGGCAACTATGGCGGCAAAGGTTCCGAGGCGCACAAGGCGGCCGTTACCGGCGACACCGTGGGCGACCCCTACAAAGATACCGCAGGCCCCGCGATTAACCCGTTGATTAAAATAATCAATATCGTAGCCCTAATGATCGTCCCGCTGCTTTAAAAATACCTGCAACATCTGATGATTCAGGCGGATCACCCGATCTGCCTGATTGAATGAACCTTGCCACCCCGCCTATGAATATCCTGCTGATCGAAGACAACGCTGATCTCGCCACCAATATGTTCGATTACTTCGAGGTGCGCGGACACACGATCGATCTTGCCGGCGATGGTATTTCCGGCCTGCATTTTTCGTCTGTAAATCAATATGATGTACTCGTCGTTGACTGGATGTTACCCGGCATGGATGGACTGACAATATGCAAACGGTTGCGGGATGCGGGCAGGAATACCCCCATCCTGATGCTCACGGCCCGCGATTCGCTGAATGACAAGATTGCCGGACTTGAAGCCGGCGCGGATGATTATGTGGTCAAACCTTTTGCATTGCGCGAGGTGGAAGCGCGTTTGCTGGCGCTGGTCAGACGCGCACAGGTACGCGAAGGCACCATCATGCTACAGGTGGGTGACTTGTCTTTCAACACAGCTACGTTCAAGGTGCTGCGCGGCGAGCGCAGCATAGAGTTACCGCCTATCCCGCTCAAGTTGCTGGAAATGCTGATGCGCCAATCGCCACGCGTGTCATCGCGGGCAGAACTGGAACGCGCCATCTGGGGCGATTCTCCGCCGGACAGCGATGCGTTGCGCGCGCATCTGCACATATTGCGCAACGCGGTGGATAAAAAAACCGATAAACCGATGCTCAGGACTTTACGCGGCATCGGTTACCAGATCAGTGATGCATAGCGTCTGCCATAGCCTCAGATTCAAGCTGGCGCTGACGTTCGCAATCTTTGGCGCGATGATCAGTCTGTTGTTATCGCTAGGCCTCTCCTTTGCTGCACACAGCCTCGGCGAACGGCTAATGGACGAAACGCTGCGCGCCGAGATTGACGACTTTTTTTCGAGGCGCTTGCGCAACCCAAACTCACTTCCCCCTGCAACACTCAGCATTCAAGGTTATGTACAGCAGCCGGGACAAGGCCGTGAAGACATTCCGCCCGAACTGCTATCGCTGACTAAGGGGAAGCACCAGATAACGTTACACAGCATGCCCTACCGGGTTGCCGTGACCGATAAAAATGGCGAGCGCTATTTCATGCTGTTTAATGAGGAACGCCAGCGCCAGCGTGAGGAAACGTTCCTGATTTATCTTGGCGCAGGCGCACTGATCATGATCCTGATTTCGGCATGGGCAGGCTGGTGGCTGGCAGGCCGCATGGTCGCGCCGCTTGCGACGTTAGCGCGGCGCGTTAGCCTCGCCCGCCCGGAAGACGACGCAGCGTTGGTCGCTCAGGGCTTTTCAAACGATGAAATCGGTCAGCTAGCTAAGGTATTTGCCGCCTATCTCATGCGCATGCGCGCCTTTATCGACAGGGAGCGTGACTTCACGGCCGATGTCAGCCACGAACTCAGGACTCCGCTGTCCATCGTGCAGGGCGCAGTGGAACTGCTGCAAGACGATAAGCAACAGCATGACAAGCAGCAGGAACGCATTGCCAAAATCGGGCGCGCCAACCGAGAAATGGTAAATCTGACCAGCGCACTGTTGCTGATGTCCAGAGAAAATACCGACGAGGCTATCGTGCAAACCTGCGACTTGTGTGAGGTAATCGCTGATGCAATTGAAATGAATCGCCATCTGCTGAGCGAAAAAACCACGGTAAACCTTGTTTGTCTCGAGCCTGCGCAGATTTCAGCTGAACGCACACTGCTGGGCATCGTGGTGGCAAATCTGATTCGCAACGCCTTCAGCCACACACCATCCGGCAGCATCTCCATTTCGGTAGCAAATAACGATATGACCATCCGCGATACCGGCATCGGCATTTCGGGTGAGGAAATCGGAAAAATCTTCCAGCGCTATTTCAAGGGCGCAGGCAGTACCGGCTCAGGCATCGGACTGTCACTGGTCAAACGCATCTGCGACCTCTATGGCTGGAAAACGATCATCGACAGCACCGAAGGTCGGGGTACATCCGCACGACTCATGTTCTCCGCCCCCGACAAAGTCATCCACCCGGCTTAACGCTCCCTTGACGCGGCACTAACGCGTTCACAACCTGGCCTGCCGTAACATTTGCGCTCATCAAGACAGGCGGCAAGGTATCGCCCTGTGATGAATGACTCAATATGCGCCTGACGATAACGGCCACATTTTTTAACTTTCTCAGCAGGAATGTAACCCATGAAAAAAATAGCAGTTGTTTTGGAAGCACTTTTGATGACCGCCTGTGCCAGCTCACCGAAAATTGATTCCTCGCAACCATCCAAATCAAACGATAAAAACGCCTCTGCTCAGACAGATAGCCACACACTGTCTGCCGCCGAACTGGAATCAAGAAGGCTGGCCGCAGAAAAATCGGCACTGCAAGCGCTGCAAAAACAGAGCGTCTACTTTGATTTTGATAAGTTTTCCGTTAAAGCAGAGTATAAAAACACCGTGCAGAATCAGGCCGATTTCATCAAGTCGCATGGCAATGATGTCGTCACGCTGGAAGGCAATGCGGACGAGCGCGGAAGCAACGAATATAACCTTGCCTTGGGGGACAAACGAGCAACCGCTGTGCAAAAAAACCTGAGCATGCTGGGCGTATCTGCAAAGCAAATCAGGGCGGTCAGTTTCGGTGAAGAAAAGCCCAGGCTGTTGTGCCACGAAGAAAAATGCTGGAATGAAAATCGCAGAGTTGATTTTGTACACAGGCAGTAAATATTTACAAATTTACCCGAATGCGCAAATGTCTGATCGTGTGCGCGCTTGTGTTCAGTAGCAGCACTCTTGCTGCTGAACCCTTGCCCCCCTCATATCCAATCGGGGCGAGCCAGGTTTTTTTGAAAACGTTGCCCTATGTCGTCCGGAATCTGCCGCAGTTCGCGCTCAGCTATACCGGGGTTGCCTACCGCAGGGGCGGTGCCAGCCCTGAAAGAGGTTTCGATTGCAGCGGTTTCGTGCGCTACGTTTTCGATCATGCCGATGGGGTGATGCTGCCCCATCGCGCGAATGCAATCAGTCAGCTGGGAAATCGCATCAGCATGACCGAACTGCTCCCGGGCGATCTGGTGTTCTTCCATATCATGCGCAACACTGTTTCTCATGTCGGCATTTACCTGGGCAATGATCAATTCATCCACGCATCGAGTACTCGGACAGGAAGTGTCATGGTATCCAATCTGAACGATCACTATTGGGCAAAACATTTTTCGCTGGCGCGGCGTCTTGATGTGCATACCGAACAAATCTCAAGTCTTTCCGAAGATTCATCTGCGCCATTTTCCTTGCGTTTAGATAGGCGCCTGCTTAACGTCTCGAATAACTAACGACGGACAGGTTTTTCAGGCAATTAAAGAATTCACTCGAATGATCTGATCCCTCTGTTGCGAGGTTAACTGCGCACAAAAAATACATCGACTTAACGCTCCCTTGACGCTCTGATAACGCATTCATCACGCTGGCAGTTTTAATATTCAGCTACGAACAATCATTTAAAAACACGCCCTTTACGCTGACCTGCAGGGCATTCGGGGTCAGGTAAACAGGGACTCGCTGCGACTAACCCTCTTGGGAGGCACAATTGAAAAATCCCTGGTTATCTACTGACGGCATGGCTTTCATGCGCACGTCTCATCAGGCACATCTGCCATTGTTTACAGGACTGTGTCATTCATGCAGCTTGTTCTTCAAAAAACTGGGTCAAATTGAAGTAGCCATCGTTTTAAGCGAAGCCGGCGATCTGGACGGCGCAAAAACGATCATTAATCAATTTGTTCGATAGCGGGTACAATCTGCGGCTCATCCAGGGAGGTACTGTTTTGCCGCATAGTGATTGGTTTGATATGTATGGTGTGGATATGTACAGCTTCGTATTAAGCGCATTGCTGCTCGTCGCGTACTCGATGTTCATTGTCTACAAGACCCGTAAAAATCCCGCCTATACGGTGCAGGCGGTCAATATCATCGCGCGGACCGCTTGGGTTGAGTCGATCATGCGGGATGGCGGAAAGGAAGTCCTGGCGGTGCAAACCCTGCGCAATTCGACGATGGCCGCAACCTTTCTTGCCTCCACTGCGGTATTGCTGATTATCGGCGTGCTGACGCTGAGCGCCCAGGGCGACAAATTGCAGGATACCTGGCATGCACTCAATATTGCCGGCACGACTCATGCCGAGCTGTGGCTGGCTAAGCTACTGATTTTACTGCTTGATTTATTCATCGCCTTCTTCAGCTTCGCGATGGCCGTACGTGTATTCAATCACGTCGGCTATATGATCAACGTGCCGCTCGCGCGCAATCACAAGATGATCTGCCCGCAGCATGTGGCAATCCATCTGAATCGCGCCGGCAAGTTTTACAGCGTGGGAATGCGCGCCTATTACTTTGCGGTTCCGCTGGTATTCTGGCTATTCGGCCCGCATTTCATGCTGCTGTCCACACTGGCGCTGGTGCTGGTTCTCTACCGTCTGGACCGTGCACCTGAAATAATGGTCGAAGATTACACAGAGGAATCTGTTCAGAAAACCGATTAACGCGCTACAACGGGGATAACAGCACGCTCTCGCGCAGTTTCTTCAGCTGGTCACGCAAGCCGGTAGCCTTCTCGAATTCCAGATTTTTCGCCGCCGCCAGCATCTCTTTTTCCAGCCGATTGATTTCGCGGGCTATTTGCGTCTTGGTCATCGCCAGGTACTTGGCCTGTTCCTGGGCCATTTTTAGCTGGCTGCGCGCATTGTCCGGCTCGTAGGTACCTTCGATGATGTCCTTGATGCGTTTCTGCACGCCTTGCGGGGTGATGCCGTGTTCGAGGTTGTGCGCGACCTGTTTGATGCGGCGGCGTTCTGTCTCATCCATCGCGCGCTGCATCGAGTTGGTGATCCTGTCGGCATAGAGAATCGCCGTGCCATGCAGGTGGCGCGCCGCGCGACCTATTGTCTGAATCAGCGAGCGTTCGGAGCGCAAAAATCCCTCCTTGTCTGCATCGAGGATCGCGACCAGCGACACTTCCGGTATGTCCAGCCCTTCGCGCAGCAAATTGATGCCGACCAGCACATCGAATTGGCCCAGCCGCAGGTCGCGGATGATCTCGACGCGCTCGACGGTTTCGATGTCCGAGTGCAGATAGCGCACCTTGATGCCGTGCTCAGACAAATAATCGGTCAGATCTTCCGACATGCGCTTCGTTAACGTCGTGACCAGCACGCGCTCGCCGACCGCAATGCGCTGATTGATTACCGACAACAGATCATCCACCTGATTGATGGCAGGACGCACCTCGATGATCGGATCGACAAGACCCGTGGGGCGCACCACTTGTTCGACCACCTGCCCTGCGTGCTCGGCTTCGTACACGGAGGGCGTGGCGGACACGAACACGCTCTGGCGCATGATGTGCTCGAACTCGTCGAAGCGCAACGGCCGGTTGTCCATCGCGGACGGCAGCCTGAAACCGTAATTGACCAGATTTTCCTTGCGCGCCCGGTCGCCCTTGTACATCGCGCCCACCTGCGGAATCATCACATGACTCTCATCGAGGAACATCAGCGCGTTGGGCGGCAGATAATCCAGCAGCGTCGGCGGCGGATCACCCGGATTGCGTCCGGACAGATGCCTTGAATAATTCTCAATCCCCTTGGTGAAACCGATCTCGGCAAGCATTTCCAGATCGTGACGGGTGCGCTGTTCGATACGCTGCGCCTCGACCAGCTTGTTTTCGCGGATATAGAACGCGATGCGCTCCGCCAGCTCCAGCTTGATCGTCTCGATCGCCGTCAGCACCGTGCTACGCGGCGTGACGTAATGGCTGGACGGATAAACGGTGTAGCGCGGCACTTTTTGCTGAATATGGCCGGTTAACGGATCGAACAGCGACAGTGTTTCCACTTCGTCGTCGAACAAGGTGATGCGCAAGGCCAGCTCGCTGCTCTCCGCCGGGAAGATGTCGATCACGTCGCCCCTGACGCGAAAACGACCGCGCGAAAAATCGATGTCGTTGCGATCGTATTGCATTTCGATCAGGCGTTTGATCACGTCGCGCTGGTGCATCTTTTCGTTATTGCGCAGATGCAGGATCATGCCGTGGTAATCCACCGGATCGCCGATACCGTAGATCGCCGACACGGTCGCGATGATGATGCAGTCTTCGCGTTCGAGCAGCGCCTTGGTGGCCGACAATCGCATCTGTTCGATCTGCTCGTTGATCGCCGAATCCTTCTTGATGAACACGTCGCGCGACGGCACATAGGCTTCGGGCTGGTAATAGTCGTAATACGACACGAAATACTCGACCGCATTTTCCGGGAAGAATTCGCGCATTTCCGAATACAGCTGTGCCGCCAGCGTCTTGTTCGGCGCCATCACCATCGCAGGCCGTCCACAACGCGCGATCACGTTGGCCATCGTGTAGGTCTTGCCGGAGCCGGTTACGCCCAGCAGCGTCTGGAACGCCAGGCCGTCATCAATGCCCTCGACCAGTTGCGCGATCGCGGTCGGCTGATCGCCCGCCGGCTCGAAAGGCTGGTGCAAGCGGTAGGGGCTATCGGGGAAGGTTTTGATATTCATAAGCCTTGCATTGTACTGGCAAATACCAAACAGGAAGGGATGCCGACTACTGCACACCTACGAAATAAAACAGATTGCGCCGGCAGGATAACCGGCGCGGGCTTGAAAACGACTACATGGAAGTGCTGAAAGAAGCGAGAGTCGGAATCGCGACGATGAACGACAGGATGCCGGCCACAACCCAACGCACGAATTTTGCCACAGCAGAATAAGCTTTTTTCATTTTTTCACCTCTTAAGAATTGGAAGTACACGCCCATTTCATCACTCGCGTGATGCAACGATGAGCACAACTCAGAGAGGCATATAGAAATTTAGTTCCGCAGTAAAGAGGTCGGGATTGTGAATTTTTTATTACGCAGGCAGGCGGGATGGGTAATTCTGGTGTCCTCGACAGGAATCGAACCTGTAATTGCCCCTTAGGAGGGGGCGGTAATATCCATTTTACGACGAGGACAGCAGGCGCATTCTACCGGAAATACGCTGTAATCAAAACCCTCACGCTGGTATCATGCGCACCTGTCGCAAGTTACGCAAAAAAGAGGTCACAAAATGAAATGGTTAGCTATTGTCGCCGCGTTGGTTATTTTCGCAGCTCTGCTCACAGCGCGTGCGGCGCGCGCCGGAGATTTGCCTGAAATTGGCAAGCCGGCGCCCG
Source organism: Burkholderiales bacterium (assembly GCA_038205615.1). GTDB lineage: Bacteria > Pseudomonadota > Gammaproteobacteria > Burkholderiales > Gallionellaceae > Gallionella. The sequence continues at coordinate 12,995 of JBBRBS010000025.1, forward strand.
GTTTCAAGCTGCCTGATCAGCACGGCCGCCAGCACACCTTGCAGGATTATCGCGGCAAATATCTGGTGCTATATTTCTACCCGAAGGATGACACCCCCGGCTGCACGCAGGAGGCCTGTGCATTTCGCGACGACCTGCATCAGCTGACTGAATTAGGCGCGCAGGTGGTCGGCGTGAGCGTGGACGACAGTGAGAGCCATGCCGAGTTTGCCAAAAAATATAATCTGCCCTTCCCGTTGCTGGCGGACAAGAACGGCGAAGTCGCAGCAAGTTATGGCGCATTGCTGAATCTCGGTATTTTGAAACTTGCACGGCGCTTTACCTTTCTGATCGACCCGCAAGGTAATGTCATAAAAGACTATTTGAGCGTGGAAACATCGCTTCATTCCAAAGAAATTATCGAAGACTTGAAAAAACTCACCGCAGGAGGAAGAATCTAATGTTGCCTCGTATCAATATGTTTATTGCATGGTTCCTGATCCCGCAGACACTGGGAATGGGTTGGGTGGCATTTGTCGGTCGTATGGTGCTCGAAGTGCTGGGAGTCAACACGCACGAAGGTGACATTCCTGGCCGTCTCGTCGGTGCAATATTATTATTCGGCGCGGTCTATCTGGTGCTACATTTTCGCGGTTCCCTGCCCCCGGAAGGCAAGCCCGAAGGTAAAGGCTTTGGCTTCGGGCAGCGTCTGGTGCTGGCGGCGAATATCCTGGCCTCTTGTTTCACCCTCTTCCAGTTCACTCAGTTCCTGATCGAAAACCACGACATACGACTGGTACTGAACGGCTTCACCGACGCATTCGGTTACTGGGTTATGGCACTCTGGGTGATCGGCTTCTCCTTCCTCTATCAGTCATCACTCCCTGCGGGGTATGCCAAGAATACCGTCCAGTGATGGTAGAATCGCTTAATATCCGCACACTCTCCCCCACCCTCTGATGGAACGATCAGCCAATCGACTAAGCCCGTATATGGGCAAGTCGCTGGTTATCCCGTAAGCGGGAAAGGGTGTTAAAGACTCGCATTACGAGTTTCACATTTATATAATTCACATCCATGCCATACATCACACTAGATAAAGCCAGCTTAGCCTTTGGTCACGTAGCCCTGCTCGACCATGCCGATTTTCAACTCGACGAGGGTGAACGCGTAGGACTCATCGGTCGAAACGGCGGCGGCAAGTCCAGCATGATGCGTGTGCTGGCAGGACAAGGAACGCTCGATGACGGGCTGGTATGGCGTCAACCTTCCGCGCGCATCTGTTACGTCAGTCAGGAACCGGTGCTCGACCCTGCGGACAGCGTGTTCGATGCCGTAGCCAAAGGGCTGGGAAATCTGCAAAAGCTGCTGCACGACTACCATCATGTCTCGCACCAGTTGGGCGAGCCGGATGCGGATTACGATAAATTACTCGAAGAAATGCAGCACTTGCAGACCCAGCTCGAAGCACAGGACGGCTGGTCGGTGCAGGCCAGAATCGAGACCGCCATCGCTAAACTGGATCTTGATCCTGACCGTCTGGTAGGTAATCTGTCCGGTGGACAACGTAAGCGCGTAGCCCTGGCGCAAGCGCTGGTGGCAGAACCTGACGTACTGATTCTGGATGAGCCGACCAACCATCTGGATTTCGCCTCCATCGACTGGCTGGAAGGCCTGCTGAACAATTTCGTCGGCAGCGTGCTGTTCGTCACCCACGACAGGCGCTTTCTCGATAACGTCGCTACCCGTATCGTGGAACTGGATCGAGGCAAACTGGCTGGCTTCCCGGGCAACTTCACCGCCTATTTGGCGCTCAAAGAACGCATGCTCGCCGACGAGGCGGTAGTCAATGCCAAGTTCGACAAGGTGCTGGCCCAGGAAGAGGTGTGGATCCGTCAGGGCGTGAAAGCCCGCCGCACCCGCAACGAGGGTCGCGTGCTGCGTCTTGAGCAACTGCGTCGCGATCGCTCCGCTCGCCGCGAAAAACAAGGCAAGGTCGAAATGACCGTGGATACTGGTGAGCGCTCTGGCAAGCTGGTCGCTGAACTGACCGATGTCAGCAAGGCCTATGGTGGACGCACACTGATCGACAATTTCTCCTGCCGCATTCAGCGCGGCGACAAGATCGGCCTGTTAGGCCCGAATGGCGCGGGCAAGAGTACGCTGCTCAAAATCATCCTGGGCGATATCGAGCCGGACTCAGGCGAAGTAAAGCTCGGCACCAAGATGTCGGTCGCCTATTTCGATCAGCTGCGCGAACAGCTCGATGAAAACATGACACTGGCTGACACCATCAGCCAGGGCGCAGATTTCGTCGAAATCGGCGGCCAACAGAAGCATGTCATCAGCTATCTGGGCGACTTCCTGTTCCCGCCTGAGCGCGCAAGATCTCCGGTAAAGAGCTGTTCGGGTGGCGAGCGCAACCGCTTGCTGCTCGCACGCTTGTTCACCCAGCCGGCCAACGTGCTGGTACTCGATGAGCCGACCAACGATCAGGATATCGAGACGCTGGAACTGCTCGAAGAACTGCTGGCCAACTACGATGGCACGCTGTTCCTGGTCAGCCATGACCGCGCCTTCCTCGACAACGTGGTCACTCAGGTGATCGCCTTCGAGGGCGATGGCAAGCTGGTGGAATATGTCGGCGGCTACGAGGACTGGGTGCGCGTGCAGAAATATCAGGCCGCTGCAGCCCTGAACAAACCGGCTGTATCTACCCCGCCCCGCGCGGCGGCTGCGGTCGTTGAAAAGCCGAAAGCATCTTCCAAGCTCAACTACAAGGAAGCGCGCGAGCTGGAAGAATTGCCAAAGCGTATCGAGGTACTGGAAAAGGAGCAGATCGACATCGCTGCCCATCTGGCGGATGGCACGATTTTTCGCAACGATGCCAAGCGCGCCAAGCAATTACAGGCACGCAACGAAGCCATCGAAGCGGAAGTAGCGAGCATCATGGCGCGCTGGGAGGAACTGGAAAAACGCAGCTGATCAAGCCTGCGGGGTGCACGACTGTACCCCCCGCTACTTCAGACCGGATGGTGTTTGCAAAGTCAGTCATAAAGCTGCGCCAAATGACCAAGGAGCAGATAAATGACCACACAAAACCGACACGAACTGTTTGAACATTACTGCGCGCAGCTGTCGTCGTTTCACCACACGCCGACATTCACCGATTTCTCTGCCGGTTTCGATGCAGGGACCGCGCATATGCAAAATGAAATTGACGCACTCAAGCGGCAAATCGTCACCTTCAGGTATGGGCAGAAGGCGACGGATGACGCGGGCAACAGGATTGCAACGCTCGAATCCCTCAACCGTGCGCTGATTCACACGCTCAGTGAGATAAACGAAGGTAAGTGAACCGTTAGCGGGCGCATCGCGCCCATGGGCTATGCGGCATGCACCCCGAACAACGCTTCCCACAACTCATGGCAGGCTTGTGTGTCAATTGCACCCTGCTCAACACGGCAAGGCGAAGCATCGTTAAGACGCATGCGATGCTGAGTTTGACGCAGCGTGCGGTACAACGTGCGAACTTGTTCGGCTAAACCGGCGTTGATCAGGCCGAATCCGGCAGCCATGTTCAGCAAGGCCAGATTGCCGATATTATTCGTGAGCTGCGAATATTGATGAGCATAGGCCAGCACCAGATACTGCACCGCAAATTCGATGTCCACCATCCCCCCACTGTCATGCTTGATGTCGAATAATTGACTGTGATTGGGATGGCCGTCATGCATCTTCAGCCGCATCGTGATTATTTCACCGCGCAATTTTTCGATGTCACGCGGCAGGCACAGCACTTGCCGGCGTATCTCTTCAAATACCGCACCCACCTTAGCATCACCCGCACTGTAACGCGCCCGGGTCAATGCCTGATGCTCCCACACCCAGGCTTGTTTGTGCTGATATTCGGCAAAAGCCTCGATTGAACTGACCAGCAAACCGCTCGCCCCGTTCGGACGCAGGCGCAGATCCGTTTCATACAGGCGCCCCGAGGCGGTATAGCTGCCCAGCATCGCATTGATGCTCTTGCCGAGGCGCGCATAGTTTTCCTGCGCATCCGGATGATCGTCGTCGTAGAGAAAAATCATGTCGATATCCGAGGCGTAGCCCATCTCTTTTCCGCCCAGTTTTCCATAGGTAATAATGGCAAAGCGTGCCTCATCACGATGCCGGCGGCGCGCAACCGACCAGCATAGCGCCAATACATGACGAAGTATCAAATCGGCAAGATCGCTCAAATGGTCGCTGAGTTTTTCCAGCGGCAGCAAGCCTTGCAGATCCATCGCCAGCAGATGAAATACCTGTTCCTGCTGAACATGATGCAGCACCTCCAGACATCGCTCGACATCATTGTTGCATCCATTCATGCGCGACTGCAGATCGGCATCCACTTGCGGCCATTCCGGCGGCTGGTACATTTCGCGTGCATCGAGCAGTTCATCGAACAGCGCCGGATGCTGCGCCAGATAGCCTGCTGCCCAGCTGCTGGAAGAGAGCAGCCGGGTCAGTCGCGCCAGCGCTTGCGGATATTCTGCAAGGAAGGCGAGATAGGCGGCCCGGCGGCTGATCGCTTCAAGCAAAGTCAGCAGCCGCGACAAGGTCGCATCGGGGTCGCTGTATTGACCGCTCAGCGCAATGAACTGCGGAATCAATCCGTCCACCCGTTGCCGGCTGAGTTCGGATAGCTGCCGGTAGCGCAGGCCAGAGCGCAGTTGCAACAGCCGCTCCGCACTGTCAGTGGCACTGAGATAACCCAGATTTTGCAGGCCCAACGTTAATTCTTCGGCGTTGATATCTTCTCGCCAGAGTGTACTTTTCTCCTGAGCCGTCGCGCCAAAAATCTGCTCGAATTGCTCGCTCACCAGCGCACGATGGCGATCCAGCACGCACAAAAGCGCCGCATAGTCCGCAAAATTCATGGCCGCCGCGATCAGCTGCCTGTCCTCTTCCTTTTCTGGCAAAGACTGGGTTTGCTGGTCGTCCAGATATTGCAGGCGGTGTTCCAGATTGCGCAGAAAAACATAGGCCGCATCCAGATCCTCTACCACCGATGCGGCAAGCTGGCCATTTTCAACCAGTTGTTTTAACACGCGCTGGGTTGGCAAAATGCGCAGCTTCGCGTCCTGCCCGCCGCGTATCAGCTGAAACACCTGGGCGGTAAATTCAATTTCACGGATACCGCCGGGACCCAACTTGATGTTGTCCAGCCGGTCGCGGCGCTGTACTTCCTGACGGATTTGCGCGTGCAACTTGCGCATCGAGTCAATCGCACCGAAGTCTAGATATTTACGAAATACGAACGGCTGATAAAGTTTATTTAATTCAGATAGATACGAATTATCAGCGGAAGATACCACCCGCGCCTTGATCCAGGCATAGCGTTCCCATTCGCGCCCCTGAGCGACCAGATATTCTTCCAGCGCAGCAAAACTCATCACCAGCGGACCGCTGTCGCCATAGGGACGCAGGCGCATGTCCACGCGAAAGACATAACCGTCGCCGGTCGCCTCGTTGATGATATTGATCAGACGGCGTCCGAGACGGGTGAAAAATTCATGGTTGCTGAGCGTGCGCGGCCCACTCGTCTCGCCATCTTCCGCATACACGAAAATCAGATCGATATCGGATGAAACATTCAGCTCCCCTCCCCCCAGCTTGCCCATGCCGATCACCAGCAGTTCCTGTGCCGCTTTGCTCGTCTCTCCGATCGGGCTGCCGAATTGCGCGCACAGTGTTTGCATCAGGCAAACTTGTGTCTGTTGCACGACGATTTCCGCCAGCGCGGTCATGGCCTGCATCACTTCATCCAAATCCCCCAGACAGTTCAGATCGCGCAATATCAGTTTGACCATCACCTGCTTGCGCAGCCGTCTGACCGCACGCGCCAATGCGGCCTCATCGAGCAGATTGAATCCGGTCTGCACCAGCAAAAGTCGTATTTCAGCGCGATTGCACGGTGCGGTGTAATTAGCCTGCAGCCAGACCAGCAAAGATTGATCCGCTTCCAGCGTGCGCTTTGCATATCGGCTGCAGAGCATGGTTTTTTGCAACAGTTCAGAGAAGCTTGCTTGCATTTCAGTATTCATGGGCGTATCACAGGTCTGATAAGTTAGAATACGCAATGTATTCCGATCAGCCGTTAGTTTAACCAACCGTCAGTCATTCGTCGCCAGTTAAATCGAAAACAATCACGGGTGTTTAGACGTCAGTGGCAGGTTAAATAAAATTAAAGCATGCAACACATAATTCAAGACTAACGACTAGCGGCTAATAACAAAATCAATGTTGAATTCACGCCCTGTTCGCCTGCTCTGGCACAGTTTAAACTGGCTGACGCGTGTCACTATTGTGACAACGGCGGTGACGGCTGTGCTGTGCGCGCTCATCATCGTCACGCTCCGCTATTGGCTGCTACCGGATATCGAACAGTTTCACAATCGAATCACCGCCTCGCTGGCCGGAGCAATGGGGAATCCGGTC
>JBBRBS010000026.1:0-18442 GCA_038205615.1 Burkholderiales bacterium
GACTATTTTACGTGACCAGGGGCCGTTGAAATCGGATGCGACCAGCGGAATACCCTCGCGCTCCAGCCATTCGTGTGCGAACGCGGCATTGCGCTCACCGATGGCCATGCGGATGGAGCTGACGATCGTTCCTCCGCCGAAAGCCTTGGCGATCAGTCTGGATTTTTTCGCCCCTTTGTTAAGCATCCCGTTGACCAGTACCTCCATCGAGTAATCGCCGTTCAGAATCACGTCAATATCGGCGTTGCTGGCACTGGTGCGGCTGGGGAGCAGAAAATGGTTCATGCCGGCGAGTTTCAGTTGGGGGTCAAACAGGCAGACCGCAACGCATGAACCCAGCAGCGTGGAGATGGGGCGTTCCGACTCGATCGCCCATCCGCCAGGATTGATATTCCTGGCGATGCGTTCAAAATCCTTGCCTGTTTGATGGTGATCCATGGCGTCGCTGCTGAAAAAATAGTATTACATTAAGATGGCTGCATTCTACAGCGAATAGTCCATGCCAACATCAGAGCGATACGAAATAGCGCGTATTGGATGTATGATGCATTCCATGGATAAACGTGAGATATTCAAGAGGATAGCAGGCGAAGTGGCGCAAGGTGAGATGGCGTTTCCGACCGGTGCTCAGGTCGCGCTCAAACTGCGTCAGGCGCTTGATGATCCAGACTGTTCTATCAACACGGCCGCGCGTCTGGTGCAGGCCGAACCGCTGCTCGCAGCGAAGGTTGTCGCCATTGCAAATTCAGTCATCTACAATCGTTCCGGGAGCGAGATTGTCGATGTTGAGATCGCCGTGATGCGACTGGGTTTCAATGTCGTGCGATCCCTGGCGATGGCGCAGGTCACGCGCCAGATGGCGGGGTTATCTAAAGATCAGAAGCACCGCGAGCTGGTGAACCAACTTTGGGATCATACGGCTCACGTGGCATCGCTGGCCCATGTGATTGCACGACATGTCACGCTGCAAAATCCGGAAACCGCCATGTTCGCCGGTATTATCCATGAGATCGGCGGTTTTTATATGCTCTCCCGTGCCTGCGATTTTCCGGGTTTGCTGGAGGGCGACTTCACTGAATGGGTGGACTTCGGTGAGGTCGAAGTGGGGCGTGCTGTGTTGAGTAAACTGGCTGTCCCCGAATCGGTTGTCGCTGAAATGGAGATGTTCTGGGAGGGTTACCTGGCCATGCAGCCGGAGACGATGGCGGATACCTTGTTGCTGGCAGAAGAGCTCAGTCCCGTGACGTCACCGCTGCATCGGCTGGATGGCATTGAGGACGGACAGATACAGGCCGCACGCATTGAAATGGTGATCGGAGAGGAACAATTGAGTTTTATTATGGCGGAAGCGGCTGAAGAAGTCGGCTCCCTGAGTCAGGCATTACAATTTTAGGCGTGGATTATGAGTTACGAAATCAATGATACCGAGTTTAAGTGTTTAAGCGGCCTGCTATACGAAATTGCCGGCATCTCGCTGTCCGATGCGAAAAAAGTGCTGCTCACAGGCCGTCTGTCTAAACGGCTCATCGCGCTGGGTTTGGATACGTACACGCAATATTTCAAGCATGTAACCGATCCTGCAAATGCCGATGAACTGCGGTTTATGGTTGATTTGCTCACCACCAATGAAACCTATTTCTTTCGCGAGCCGCAACATTTCGAATTTCTCAAACAGATTGTCCCGGCTGCTGTCGAGCGGGGGCAGATGTACCGCGTCTGGAGCGCTGCCGCTTCTAAAGGTGCTGAGGCCTATACCATCGCGATGGTGCTGGCGGATAAACTGGGCGTGGAGGGGGCGTGGGATATTCTTGGCACGGACATCAGTCATTCGGTGCTGGAACAGGCAAGGCGCGGACACTATGGTTTGCCTGAGTCAGACAAGATTCACGCTCAGTACCTGAAAAAATATTGTCTGAAGGGGCGCAATAGTCAGGAGGGTACGTTTCTGATCGACAAGAAGTTGCGTCAGCATGTGAGTTTTGAGCATCTGAACCTGAACGTGGAGGGGATGAAGAAGATGGGCGACTTCGACGTGATTTTTTTGCGCAATGTGCTCATTTACTTCGATATCGAAACCAAGCAGCGCGTTGTGGCGAATCTGATTCGCAGTCTCAAACCCGGCGGTTATTTTATCGTCGGTCATTCAGAGTCGTTAAACGGTATTACCAATGTGCTGACCACGGTGAAACCCACCGTCTACAGGAAGCCGTAAGCATGGGAGAGGGATCGCCTGATCGCGAGGTCTATCTCAGGCCGGGTGATTTCTGTTTTGGTGAGGGAAACTTGCGCATCACCACCTTGCTGGGTTCCTGTGTTTCCATTGTGCTGTGGCACCCGACGCAGGCACACGGCGGTATGTGTCATTACATGCTGCCCAGTCGCTATCAGTCGCGCGGCAATCATGCGCCGGACGGAAAATATGGCGATGAAGCAATGGAGCTGTTTATGCTGGAACTCAAAAAACGTCATACCTTGCCCGCACAATATCAGGTGCACCTGTATGGGGGCGGGAATATGTTCGGTGGCAGGGCTGCCAGCCCGATGGATATAGGCGTACAAAATATCGAAATAGCGCACCGCCTGCTCGGAAAGCGGGGATTTACGCTGGACTACGAGCACTTAGGTAGCTTCGGTCACCGCAAGGTTGCCTTTGATGTATGGAGTGGTGAGGTGCGTCTGATTCATGTGGATCACAGAAATACAGGAAAATAATGAGTAAAATCAAAGTATTGGTTGTTGATGATTCTGCGGTGGTGCGTGAGGTGGTCAAGCAGGTGCTGGAATCAGATCCGGGTATAGAGGTTTATGCCACGGCCATGGACCCCATTTTTGCGATGGAAAAGATGAAGGTGCAATGGCCGGACGTGATCGTGCTCGACATCGAAATGCCGCGCATGGACGGGCTCACTTTCCTGAACAAGATTATGAGCGAGCGTCCAACGCCGGTGGTGATCTGTTCCACGCTCACCGAAAAAGGTGCGCAGGCAACCATGCAGGCACTGGCGGCCGGTGCGACCAGCATCATCTCCAAGCCCAAGATGGGGGTGAAGCGTTATCTGCAGGAAGATGCGTCCAATGATCTGGTTGGTGCCGTCAAGGCGGCAGCCCGCGCCAATATGCGCCGTCTGTCGAATACCACGCAGCGTCCGGTGGTGGGCGCCAAGCTCAATGCGGATGCGATTTTGGCCGCACCTGGCGCTACCCGTCTGGGATTGACATCAGAGCAGATTGTCGCCATCGGTACGTCCACAGGCGGCACGCAGGCTTTGGAAGCGGTGCTGACCGCATTGCCGCGCGTTTGTGCCGGGATCGTGATCGTGCAGCATATGCCTGAAATGTTTACCGGCGCCTTTGCGCAACGCCTGAACAGCCTGTGTCAGATTGAGGTGCTGGAGGCCAAAAACAACGACCGCGTGATCCCGGGGCGTGCGCTGATTGCACCGGGTGGTAAACATATGCTGCTCAAGCGCAGCGGCGCGCAATATCACGTCGAGGTGGTAGAAGGCCCGCTGGTGAATCGTCACCGCCCCTCAGTGGACGTGTTGTTTCGATCGGTTGCCAAGTTTGCCGGCAAGAATGCGCTGGGCATCATCATGACCGGAATGGGTGATGACGGCGCACGCGGTTTGAAGGAAATGCGCGATGCGGGCGCGCATACCATCGGGCAAAATGAAGATTCCTGCGTGGTATATGGCATGCCCAAAGAGGCGATGAAGATGGGGGCCGTCTGTGAAGAAATTCCGCTGCAGCAAATTGCCGGAAAAATAAGCGCGGTTCACGCCATGGTATCCGGCAGGTAGCAAAATGTCTCCCGCGTTGCTGTTTTTCGTCAACGGGTTTCAACCGGGCAAGCGTCAGGCGGGCATGACAAGTCATATAAAATGAAATGGGCTGCTTTCGTTCCCTCTCTTCAAATTACTTCCGTGCGCGGGAGACGAGGTGTGCGAATCGCTATGCAAGTTTCGCATTAACCGGAATAAAGGATCAAGATGGAATCTTCCTCTGCGCTCGATTTTGCGAGGCATACGCTACTGCTTTTTGGCATCATCCTGGGGCTGGGAACGCTGTCCGGGTTGCTGGCGCGTCTGGTGCGGGTGCCTGATGTGGTGATTTTTTTGCTGGTCGGCATGCTGATCGGGCCGGGTGCTATCGGGCTTGTCGATATTAAGGCGGACTCGGCAGTCAACCAGCTGATCCTGATCTTCGGTTCCAGCTACATCCTGTTCGACGGCGGCGCATCGATCAGACTGCGCGTACTCAAAGAAGTATGGATCACGGTCGTTTTGCTCGCGACCCTCGGCGTGCTGATCACGGCAGCGATCACGGGAGCAGCGGCTTACTATTTTCTCGGTGTGCCACTCATCGTCGCGCTGTTGCTGGGCGCCGTACTGGCCTCAACCGATCCTGCGACGCTGGTGCCGGTATTCAAGCAGGTTGTCATTCGCGAGCGTGTGGCGCAGACCGTGATGACTGAATCGGCTTTCAACGACGCGATGGGGGCGATTGTCACCTTCGCCGTGCTTGGCGTGGCGATGGGTGCGGGGGAGTTCTCCGCCGCGGACGCGCTCTTTAATTTGCTGAAGCAATCGTTATTGGGGGTCGCGATAGGTGGTGTGCTGGGCTATCTGGCCGCCGTGCTGATATCCCATGAAAAATTTGATTTTCTGGCCGAGTTTGCGCCCGTGGTCACGCTGATGGCGGTGATCGGCGCTTACATGGCGGCAGACGGGCTGCATTCCAGCGGTTTTATGGCGGTGTTCGTGTTCGGCATGATGCTGGGTAACGTCGAGTCGCTGGGTTTTGCGCGGTCCAGCGCAGAGAGCCATCAGCTTGAAGATTTTGTGATGACTACCGCGCTGATCATGCGCATGTTCATCTTCATTCTGCTCGGCACACAGGTCGATTTCTCGCTGATGAATCAGTACTTATGGGCAGGGGTTGCCACCGTGGTGGTGTTCATGCTGGTGGCGCGTCCGGTCACTGTATTTTTGTGCGCGTTGCCGGATCGCCGCGCGAAGTGGCGTTTCAAAGAAATGTTGTTCATGTGCTGGACGCGCGAGACCGGCGTGATTCCCGGCGCGCTGGCGGGGATGCTGGTTGGCATGAAGTCGCCGGGTGCGCAGATCATCGCGTCCGTCACTTTTATCGCGATCCTGATGACCATCCTGCTGCAGGCGACGACGACCAAGTGGCTGGCAAAGAAACTCGGTCTGTTAGAACAATGAATAATTAACAGTTGATAGTTGACAATGAGAATCAGCTGATGTTAATTGACCATTATTCATTGCTTTTTTCCTCGATTCGATTATAATCCGCGCCCCTGTGAAGCCGATGGTCGGTTTTGCAGCCTTGCTCCACCGTCTCGCATGGCGGGGGGCTTTTATAACCACAAGGAGATGTAATGCGACATTACGAAATCGTGTTTATCGTGCATCCCGATCAAAGCGAGCAAGTGCCTGCAATGATCGAGCGTTATCGCACATTAGTTACTGCAAAGGGCGGTCAGATTCACCGTCTGGAAGATTGGGGCCGTCGTCAGCTGGCCTATGCTATTCAGAAAATTCACAAAGCACACTACGTGCTGATGAATATCGAATGCAATCAGGAGATTCTGGACGAGCTGGAGCACGCGTTCCGCTTCAATGATGCAGTATTGCGTCATCTGACTGTCAAGACTAAGGCGGCTGTCACTGTTCCGTCGGCAATGATGAAGGAAGAAAAATCCCGTTCAGTGCTGAGTGAAGAGGTTGTTCAGGCTAAAGAAGAAAGCGTAGAAGCTTAAATCTAGTCGCCTAACCAGGCTGCAGCGCAGATTCATGCGCAGACAACTGGTTTAGCATATCAACATTTGGTAAAGGGAACATCATGGCGCGTCCATCAAGCAAAAGTAGCGATGACAAGAAGAAGCGTTTTTCTCGTAACAATCTGTTCAAGCGTCGCAAATTCTGCCGCTTCACAGTCGAGAAAATCGCAGAAGTAGATTACAAAGATGTGAATATCCTCAAGGAATTCGTATCTGAAAATGGCAAGCTGATTCCAGCACGTATCACCGGTACCAAGACACGCTACCAGCGTCAATTGAGTACTGCCGTGAAGCGCGCGCGTTTCCTGGCTTTGCTGCCCTATACTGATTTGCACTAGGAGTATCGGACATGCAAATAATTTTGATGGAAAAAGTAATCAACCTGGGTTCATTGGGTGATGTGGTCAATGTTAAGAATGGTTACGCACGTAACTACTTGATTCCACAGGGAAAAGCAAAGCGCGCGACGACAGCCAATATGGCTGAGTTCGAAGTGCGTCGCGCTGAAATCGTAGCGGCTGACAAAGCTAAGTTGGCTGATGCGCAAGCACGCGGCGAAAAGCTGGCTGGTACGACTGTACAAATCTCGCAAAAGGCCGGTGTTGATGGTCGCTTGTTCGGTTCCGTGACCAATGCTGACATCGCAGAAGCGTTGGCAGCTATGGGTTTCGCAGTCGACAAGTCGCAGGTTCGTACGGCTGACGGTCATCTGAAGTCGGTTGGCGATTACACGGTAAGTATTGCATTGCATACTGATGTTGCCGTTGACGTTACTGTTTCGGTACTCGGCGAACACTAGTTCTCCGCGTTCACGCAACATAAAAAAAAGGACTGGAAACAGTCCTTTTTTTATTTCCTGAATTTGGCCTGTCGCAAGGTAAAATACGGATCGTTTATTTGCTATCAACCGGTTCCTGTCATGCAAACTTTTTCCAATTCAGACGCACAAGTCGATCAGATCAAACTGCCTCCACACTCGGTCGAAGCCGAACAATCGGTACTGGGCGGTCTGATGCTGGAATCCAGTGCGCTGGATAAAATCGCCGATCTGATCACCGAGGACGATTTCTATCGTCGCGAGCACCGGCTAATCTACCGCCATATTGTGCGGATGAGCGAGCAGGCCAAGCCGGTGGACGTGATTACCGTGGCGGAAGCGCTGGAGAATAGCGACGAGCTGGACAAGGCGGGGGGGCTTTCCTATCTGGGCAGTCTGGTGCAGAACGTGCCCTCCGCTGCCAACATCCGTCGCTATGGCGAAATAGTGCGCGAGCGTTCCATCATGCGTAAGCTGGTTGAGGTGGGTACTGAGATTGCCGCCAGCGCTTACAATCCGACCGGTCGCGATGCTGCGCAACTGCTCGATGAGGCGGAAGGCAAGGTGTTCGAGATTGCAGAGTCCGGATCAAAAGGCAAGCAGGGCTTTATGTCGATGCCGCCGTTGTTGACGCAAGTGGTCGAACGCATCGAGACCCTGTACGGGCGCGACAACGCCAGCGAGGTGACGGGTACTCCGACTGGATTTAGCGATCTGGATAAAATGACTTCCGGCCTGCAACCGGGTGATCTGGTGATTGTGGCCGGACGGCCGAGTATGGGAAAAACTGCCTTCTCGATCAATATTGCGGAAAATATTGCGCTGGACAGCAAGTTGCCGGTGGCGATTTTCAGTATGGAAATGGGTGCCGCGCAGCTGGCGATGCGTATGCTGGGTTCGGTCGGCAAGCTTAACCAGCAGGATTTGCGCTCGGGCAAGTTGCAGGACGATGACTGGGGGCGTCTGACCCATGCGCTCGGCAAGCTCAACGATGCGCCGATGTTTATCGACGAGTCGGCCGCTTTGTCGTCTCTGGATTTGCGCGCACGGGCGCGCCGATTGCATCGCCAGCATGGTCAGTTGGGCCTGATCGTCGTGGATTACCTGCAGCTAATGAGTTCAAATGCGGGTAAAGCCAGCGAGAACCGCGCCACGGAAATTTCGGAAATCTCGCGCGGACTGAAGAGTCTGGCAAAGGAATTGCAGTGTCCTGTGATGGCGCTCTCGCAGCTCAACCGAAGTCTGGAACAGCGCCCAAATAAACGCCCTGTGATGTCCGACTTGCGCGAATCGGGCGCGATCGAGCAGGACGCCGATTTGATCCTGTTTATTTACCGCGACGAAGTTTACAACAAGGATTCGGATGACCGGGGTATGGCTGAAATCATCATCGGCAAGCAGCGTAACGGTCCGATTGGTACGGTGGCGCTGGCCTTCCGTGGGGAGTACACTCGCTTTGATAATCTGGCCTCGGGCGGTTTCCGTGGATCGTCGGAGTGATTCAAACCTTTATTCGTCGTGGGGCTTCAATCTTTCGGGTATGTAAAAGATATTTCAATGCTCATCCATCATGATTAATTTTTTCAAAAATCTTCATCCCGGGCGCAGTCTGCGCGCGCAAATCAGTCTGGCGACGGCGGCAATGGTCATACTATTGTCCGTGGCGATGGCGTATTACGCGGCGGATATCAGCCGGAACCAAATTGAAGAAACGCAGGGCGAGGCGTTTGAACTTCGTGCTAAAAATGCGCTGGACGTGCTCGATCGCGGCATGTTCGAGCGCAGTCGCGAGATTCAGAACGCGGCCAGCCTCAATGACATCCGTGAACACTCTGCGCCGCTTGATCACAAGCGCGAGATTCTGGAGCGCCTGCAGACGACGTTCAATGCCTACGCATGGATCGGGATCTGTGATGCGCAGGGAATAGGGCAGGTCGGTACAGGCCATTATCTCGAAGGTAAAGACCTGAACAAGCGTCCGTGGTGCACACAGGGACGCAGTGCCAATTACATCGGTGATGTGCACGATGCGATGTTGCTGGCTAAATTATTGCCCAACCCCAGTGGCGAATCTTTCTATCTGGTGGATGTGGCCGCTCCGGTCATTGACCATGCGGGTGTGCTGCAGGGCGTGTTGTGCGGGCATATCTACTGGCGCTGGGCGGAGGAGGTGCTCGACAGCAAGAAGACGCCCGGCAAGGATATTTTTCTGCTGAGCCGTGACGGCATCGTACTGTCCGGTCCGGCGAAGCCGCAGACCAGGCTGTCTGAGCTGTCGCCCGATACGATGCGGGCGCTCAATGCGAATCAGGCTAAGGGCGGATCACAGTTGGTCAGGTGGAGTGATGGCAAGACCTATCTGGTGGGCTACGCCAGGTCATCCGGTTATCGCGAATATCAGGGCTTGGGTTGGGTGAGTCTGGTGCGCCAAGAAGTCGGTACGGCATTTGCGCCGGCGCGTCGTTTGCAGCAGCAAATTTTGCTGGCGGGTGCGGCCTTGGGTTTATTGTTTGCCTGGCTGGGCTGGCTGATGGCGGGCCGCATTGCAAGACCGATCGCCCGAATCAGTCAGGCGGCAGACAGGATTGCGGCGGGAGAGCTTATTTACGATGTGCCATCGCAGCCGGGCGATAGCGAGGTGGCGCGCCTGTCAGTTGCGATTCGCCGCATGGTGGAAAACCTGACCCGTGAAATCGATCAGCGCAAACAGGCGGAGCAGGGGCTGCGTCTGTCCGCCAAAGTCTTTGAGAGCAACTCGGAAGCCATTCTGATCACCGATGCGCGGCAGAACATCGTGATGGTCAACCAGGCTTTTACGGATATCACCGGCTACGAGGCCGAAGAGGTGCTGGGAAAAAACCCGAAGATACTTTCGTCGGGCAGGAGTACGGATGAATTCTATAAGGAATTCTGGGATTCATTGAGTGCCAATGACCTGTGGCGCGGAGAAATCTGGAACAAGCGTAAAAACGGCGAGATTTTTCCTGAATGGGTAACGATCAGTGTGCTGCGCGATGAACAGTTGCAGATTACCCATTATGTCGCTGTATTCCTGGATATTACCGAGCGCAAAAAGGAAGAAGAACGGATTAACTATCTGGCCAATTACGATGTGCTGACGGGCTTGCCCAATCGCTACCTGTTGTCAGACCGTATCGAGCAGGCGCTATCATCGGCTCAGCGCAATCAGGCGCGCGTCGCCGTGTTGTTTATCGATCTGGATCGATTCAAGAATATCAATGACTCACTGGGGCATGATATCGGCGACGCCCTGCTCAAGCTGGTCGCGCGGCGTCTAAAGAGCTGCTTGCGCAGGACTGACACCATCGCCCGGCAGGGGGGGGATGAATTTGTGGCGGTGTTAACTGAGCTGGATTCGGCAGATGAAGTGATCTTTGTGGCCGAAAAAATGATCGAGTCGCTGCGGGAAGATTTTACGCTGGATGCATACCAGTTATCGATTACGCCGAGTATCGGTATCAGTATTTATCCTGAAGACGGTGAGGCATCAATTGAATTGTTACGCAATGCCGATTTGGCGATGTACCGTGCCAAGGATAGCGGTCGCAACAACTTTCAGTTCTATGCGCCGGACATGAATGTCAAGGCAGTACAACGGTTAAAACTTGAGAACTCGTTGCGCGTGGCCATTTCGCAGCAGCAATTGATGGTTTACTACCAGCCTAAGGTGAATGTGCATAGCGGCAAAATGACCGGTATGGAAGCCTTGTTGCGCTGGCAGCATCCGGAAATGGGTTTTGTGTCCCCGGCTATATTCATTCCTATCGCCGAAGAGAGTGGCTTGATTAACGAGATCGGCGACTGGGTGCTGCGTCAAAGTTGTTTGCAGGCGCGTCTGTGGCAGGGGCAGGGCTTTGACATCGTGCCGATTGCCGTCAATCTTTCCGCGCGCCAGCTCAAACAGAGCAATCTGGTCGAGCATATTCTGACGGTGTTACTCGATGCCGAACTGGATGCGCGCTATCTGGTGCTGGAAATTACCGAGAGTATGCTGATGGATATGGGGGATTCCGGGGTGGGTGTGCTAGAACAGCTGCGCGCGGCCGGAATCAAGCTGGCGCTGGATGATTTTGGCACCGGCTATTCCTCGCTGAGTCGCCTGAAGAATCTGCCTCTGGATAGCCTGAAAATAGACCAGTCCTTTGTACGGGATATCGTGACGGATCCGAATGATGCGAGCATCGTCAGCGCTACGGCGGTGTTGGCTCATGCATTGAATCTGCGGGTGACAGCGGAGGGTGTGGAAACGCAAGATCAGCTGGATTTCATCAAATCGTTGCATTGCGAAGAATATCAGGGCTATTTGTTCAGTCGCCCGGTGCCTGCCTTAGAGGTGGAAAGATTTTTGCAGCGCAGTTCGCAGTAGTCTCGGTGAGCAATGTCCCCCGCAGTATGGCTGGCTTGGGTGTGTCAGGCTGTGGTAAACTTGCGAGCTGTTTTTTGAGTTAACTAGACAAATATCCATGGAACAATTCGCTAAAGAAACCCTGCCGGTCAGCCTCGAAGAAGAAATGCGCAAATCCTATCTGGATTATGCGATGAGCGTGATTGTCGGACGCGCGCTGCCGGATGTGCGCGATGGCTTGAAGCCTGTGCATCGCCGGGTGCTGTTTGCGATGCACGAACTGTCGAACGACTGGAACAGGGCTTACAAGAAATCGGCGCGTATCGTCGGTGACGTGATTGGTAAGTACCATCCGCATGGCGACACGGCCGTGTACGACACGATCGTTCGTATGGCTCAGCCGTTCTCCTTGCGCTACATGCTGGTCGATGGTCAGGGTAACTTCGGGTCGGTTGACGGAGACAACGCGGCGGCGATGCGTTACACCGAAATCCGTATGGCCAAGATTGCACATGAGCTGCTGGCCGATCTGGACAAGGAAACCGTGGACTTCGGGCCGAACTACGATGGTTCCGAGCACGAACCGCTGGTGTTTCCGGCGCGCTTCCCCAATCTGCTGGTGAACGGTTCATCCGGTATCGCGGTGGGTATGGCGACAAATATTCCGCCGCACAACATGACCGAAGTGATCGATGCGTGTCTGGCGCTGCTGAAAAATCCCGAGATGGATATCGAAGAGCTGATCGAGTATGTGCCGGCGCCCGACTTCCCGACAGCCGGTTTCATCTACGGTCTGGCAGGCGTCAAGGAAGGCTATCGTACCGGGCGTGGTCGCGTGATCATGCGTGCGCGCTGCCACTTCGAGGATATCGGCAAAGGCGAGCGCCAGGCGATCATCATCGACGAGCTGCCCTATCAGGTGAACAAGGCCAATCTGCTGATGAAGATCGGCGAGATGGTGCGCGAGAAACGTCTGGAAGGTATTTCCGAAATTCGCGACGAATCGGACAAGTCTGGTATGCGCGCGGTGATTGAGCTCAAACGCGGCGAGAACGCCGATGTGCTGCTCAATAAGCTGTACAAAGACACGCAGATGCAGGACAGCTTCGGTATCAACATGGTCGCCATCGTCGATGGTCAGCCAAGATTGTTGAACCTGAAGCAGGTGATGGATGCGTTCCTGCGTCATCGCCGCGAAGTGGTCACACGCCGCACGATATTCGAATTGCGCAAGGCGCGCGAGCGCGGTCATGTGCTTGAAGGCTTGGCTGTTGCGCTGTCCAATGTGGACGAAATCATTGCGCTGATCAAGGCGGCACCGGCACCGAGTGAGGCGAAGCGCGAGTTGATGGCGCGCAACTGGCGTTCATCTCTGGTTGAAGACATGCTGAGCCGGGTCAGCGACGCGTCGCGTCCTGATGGTCTGGCGCCGCAGTTCGGCCTGATCGAAAAAGAGGGTGCGCGCTGGTATTATTTGTCCGATGCGCAGGCACAGGCGATTCTGGAACTGCGTCTGCAACGCCTGACCGGCATGGAGCAGGACAAGATCATCGGTGAATACCGCGAGGTGATGGACAAGATTGCGGATCTGCTCGATATTCTGGCCAAGCCGGAACGCGTGACGACGATTATCGGCGATGAACTGGCGGCGGTGAAACTGCAGTTTGGCGACAAACGCCGCAGCGAGATCGTCACGCACACGCATGACATGAGCATGGAAGATCTGATTCCGCCCGAAGATGTGGTCGTCACGCTGTCGCACGGCGGCTACATGAAGGCGCAGAAGATGGACGACTACCAGGCGCAGAAGCGCGGTGGCCGGGGTCGTCAGGCGACCAAGAACAAGGACGATGACTTCATCGATAACCTGTTTGTCGCCAACACACACAATTTTATTCTGTGCTTCTCCAATAAGGGGCGCGTGTACTGGATGAAAGTGTACGACGTGCCGCAGGGCAGTTCCTCTGCGCGAGGCAAGCCGATCGTGAATCTGTTGCCGCTCGAAGAGGGCGAAAAGATCAACGCGATTCTGCCTGTTGTCGAGTTTGCCGAAGACAAATATGTGTTCTTTGCGACCGCCAATGGCACGGTGAAGAAAACCACTCTGACCGATTTCTCCCGTCCGATGAAGCGCGGCATTATCGCGATCAATCTGGACGATGACGATTATCTGATCGGTGTTGCGATTACCGATGGTCATCACGACGTGATGCTGTTCTCCAATGGCGGCAAGGCGGTGCGTTTCGACGAAGCGGATGTGCGTGAAACAGGGCGTGCGTCTCGCGGGGTGCGCGGGATGAAACTTCAGGTTAATCAGCAGGTTATATCGTTGCTGGTGGCCGAGAATGAACAGCAGAGCGTACTGACTGCGACCGAGAATGGTTACGGCAAGCGCAGCCCGGTCAGCGAATACACCCGTCACGGACGCGGCACGCAAGGCATGATCGCGATTCAGACCTCAGAGCGTAACGGAAAAGTAGTCGCCGCTACTCTGGTGAACCCGGAAGACGAGATCATGATGATCGGCACCAACGGCGTGCTGATTCGCACACGGGTCAGGGAAATTCGCGAAATGGGCCGCACGGCGCAAGGCGTAACGCTGATGAATCTGGAAAAGGGCGAGAAGCTGGCTGGCCTGAGCCGCATTGCTGAACCGGATGAAGAAGAAGTGCTTGAGGGTCAGGATTCGGAAGCCGAAATTCAGGAATCAGGATCCGGGATTGAGGATCAAGAAGACAGGACTGAGGACTAAAAGGCAGGGCTGAGGAGAGCGGAAAACTGCTGATCTGTTTTTGGCTCAATCCCCAGTCCTGATCCCCGATCCTATTACTTTTTACAGGAAACTTTGGAGTAAAACAGCATGACCATCTACAACTTTAGCGCGGGTCCGGCAGTATTGCCGAAAGAAGTGTTGCAACAGGCGCAAGCTGAAATGCTTGACTGGCACGGCAGCGGGATGTCAGTGATGGAAATGTCGCACAGAGGCCGTGAATTCATGGGCATCGCGGCACAGGCCGAAGCTGATTTGCGCGAGTTGATGGGTATTCCTGCTAATTACAAGGTTTTGTTCTTGCAAGGTGGCGCGCATCTGCAATTTTCGATGATTCCGATGAATCTGCTGCGCGGCAAGTCATCGGCGGATTATCTCAATACCGGCGAATGGTCGAAGAAGGCGATTGCCGAGGCAAAGAAGTATGGCGCCGTTAATGTGGTGGCGACCAGTGCTGACAAAAACTTCAGCTATGTGCCTGATTTTTCGGACTGGAAATGCGACAAGGAGGCCGCCTATCTGCACTTCACGCCCAATGAAACCATCGGCGGTGTCGAGTTTGACTGGTTGCCGCAGGCGGGCGGTGTGCCGCTGGTGGCCGATATGTCCTCTACTATTTTGTCTCGTCAGATCGATGTGTCAAAATATGGCCTGATCTACGCGGGTGCGCAGAAGAACATCGGCCCGGCAGGATTGACGCTGGTCATCGTCCGCGAGGATTTAATCGGTCAGGTGGTCGCGGGTACGCCGACGATGCTCGATTACAAGACGCACGCCGACAGCGATTCGATGTACAACACGCCGCCCACCTACGCCATTTACATCGCAGGGCTGGTGTTCCAGTGGCTGAAGAAGAACGGCGGAATCGCCTCGATGGAGCAGGTCAATATTGCGAAGGCGACGCATTTGTACGAGGCGATTGATCGCAGCAATGGCTTCTATCAGTGCCCGGTCGCATCGCAAAATCGCTCGCGGATGAACATTCCGTTCACGCTGAAGGATGCCGCTCTTGACGATGCATTTATCAAGCAAGCTGAAGCGCGCGGTTTGTTGCAGCTCAAGGGGCACCGTTCGGTAGGCGGTATGCGCGCGTCTATCTACAATGCGATGCCGCTGGCAGGTGTGCAGGCGCTGGTGGAATTCATGAACCTGTTTGCACGGGAAAACGCTTAATTTTCGCAACATGGCTGATCCCTACCGCATTCTTACGCTGAACAAGATTTCTGCCGCAGGGCTGAAACGTTTGCCCGCAGACGCCTATCAGGTGGCGGGCGACATTGCTGAGCCTGATGCGATACTGGTGCGTTCTCAAGTCATGCATGATATGGACATTCCTGCCAGCGTGAAAGCGATTGCGCGCGCAGGAGCGGGGACCAACAACGTGCCTGTCGCGAAGATGTCGGCGCGCGGGATTCCGGTGTTCATTGCGGCCGGCGCCAATTCCAACGCAGTCAAGGAATTGGTGGTCGCGGGTATGTTGCTCGCAGCGCGCAACATCGTGCCTGCACTGCAGTTTGTCGCCGATTTGCCTGGCGATGATGCGGCACTGCACAAGTTGATAGAAGATGGTAAAAAGCATTATGCGGGCATTGAGCTGAGCGGTCGAACGCTCGGTGTTGTAGGCTTGGGGGCGATTGGCCGGCAGGTGGCGGATGCCGCGCTGAATCTCGGTATGCGTGTCTGGGGTTACGATCCTGAAATCACGGTCGAAGGCGCGTGGAGCCTGTCTTCACAGGTGAAAAAAGCATCGAGCATTGAAGAATTGCTGCGTCACTGTGACTTTGTCACGCTGCATGTACCGCTGCTGGAGGCGACGCGCGGCCTGATTGATCAGCCGCGTATCGCAGCGATGAAACAGGGCGCGGTGTTGCTGAACTTCTCGCGCGATGGCATCGTGGAGAACGATGCGGTGCTGGCAGGCTTGCATGAAAAACACTTGCGCGGCTATGTCTGTGATTTTCCCTCGCAAAAATTGCAGGGGCAGGCAGGCGTCGTCACGCTGCCGCACCTGGGCGCGTCCACGATCGAGGCCGAGGAGAACTGCGCGGTGATGGTGGCAGAGCAGCTGCGCGAATATCTGGAGCACGGCAACATCACCAATACGGTGAATTTTCCGACGATGGTGATGCCGCGCGAATCTGCACACCGCCTGTCGGTGGCCAATGCCAACGTGCCGAACATGCTGGGTCAGATCTCCACTACGCTGGCCCTGGCCGGCATTAACATCCACACGATGATGAACAAGTCGCGCGGCGACATGGCGTATACGCTGGTCGATACCGATTCGGCTGTGCCGGCTGAACTGATTGCGAAAATCGCAGCAATTGGCGGGGTGCTGATGGTGCGTAAGCTGCCCTTGCCGGAAACATTATGAAAAACATTATATCCGGGCACCCGTATGAGTGAAAAGTTGAAACAGAGTCGAGAACAGATAGACGGGCTGGATGACGAATTGCTGAAGCTGGTCAATCAGCGCGCAGCGTTAGCCCAGAAAATCGGACACCTCAAGGAGGGTAGCGTGGTGCTGCGCCCGGAACGTGAGGCGCAGGTTTTGCGTCGTTTGCAAGATGCGAATCCCGGTCCGTTGAGCAATGCAGCGATCGCCGCGCTGTTTACCGAAGTGATGTCGCAATGCCGTGCGCTGGAAGCGCCGTTATCTGTCGCGTATCTGGGGCCGGAAGGCACCTTTACCGAGGCGGCCGCATTGAAACGCTTCGGCAGTGCAGTGCAAGGGCAGTCGTGCGTGACGATAGACGATGTATTCCGTGCGGTTGAAAGTGGTGCAGTCCAGTACGGTGTCGTGCCGGTGGAAAATTCGACTGAAGGCGCGATCGGCCGCACGCTGGATTTGCTGTTGCAAAGCACGCTGCAGGTCTGCGGTGAAGTGATGCTGGCGATACATCAGTGCCTGCTCGCCAAGGTGTGCGAGTTGAATACCATTCAGACGGTGTATTCGCATCCCCAGTCGTTGGGTCAATGCCAGGGCTGGCTGAACGTGAATCTGCCTCATGCCGCCCGCATTGCGGTGTCAAGCAACGCAGAGGCGGCGCGACTGGCAGCCGAGCATCCGAATAGCGCTGCGATTGCAGGCGTTCAGGCGGCAGGCCACTTTGGTCTGAATGTCTGCGTGGAAAATATCGAGGATGATGCCAGAAATACCACGCGTTTTCTGGTGCTGGGAAAACAGCAGGTTGCCGCTTCCGGGAATGACAAGACATCGATGGTGCTGTCTGCCGCGAACCGGCCTGGCGCGGTGCATGATTTGCTGACCTCTCTGGCGAAACACGGCGTGAGTATGACTAAATTCGAATCCCGTCCGTCGCGTTCCGGGTTGTGGGAATATGTGTTTTACGTGGATATTGAAGGCCACCAGTCTGATACTCATGTTGCAAAAGCGCTGGCCGAACTGAAGCTGGCGGCCGCGTTCATGAAAATTTTAGGTTCGTATCCGGTCGCGGTTTGAGCGACTTTTCAAAGGATTAAAGTATGACGATTAAGCAACTCAATTGGGATGTGGATTTCCTGAAAAACAACCCGGCTTTCCAGAGCGATAATTATGGGATTCCGGCTGATGCACGCCATATCAGCTATCCGATCAGGATGGTGAGGTACTGGTTTATTTACCATTTTTTGCGTGAAGAATCGCTGCAACGTGGTGCACTGAATGTGTGCGAAATCGGTGTGGATGTCGGTCAGATGCTGGGTTTCCTGAAAGCAGCCGATGAACTCGGTGGCGGCCATGTTGAGCTGGCGAGTTGGGATGCCGTCGATGCACTGATCCGCGAGGATATCTTGGGTCGCGTCGGCTACAACAAGTTTTATCAGGTCGATCTGGAAAGCCCTGAGTTCGCCTTGAACGACGATAAGCAATACGACGTGATGATCCTGTTGCATGTGCTGGAGCATCTGTTCAAGCCTGAAGAACTGGTCGCGAAAATTGTGCCGCATCTCAAACCTGGCGGCATGCTGATCGGCGGATTGCCGTCCACACCCAAGGCCTTTGCACAAGGTCGCGAGGACAAGATTCGCGCGACTGCACGCAAATTTGGCCATGTCAGTGTGTTTTCTCCGGAACGTGTGCGCGAAATGGCTCAGGCTAACGGTCTGGAAGTCGAGTTTTTGAGCGGTGCATTCTTCATGCGCAAGAAGGGTTTTTTCCTGGAAAACACCAAGTGGTGGCTGCGTTTCAACCTGTGGTTCGGTGCGAAATTCCCCGGCTGGCCGGGTGAAACCTACTGGATTTTGCGCAAGCCCGTCAAATAAGCCGAACTGATATATGGATTACACACAACTTGCACCAAGCTACATCCGTGCGATAGCGCCGTACCAGCCCGGCAAACCGATCTCTGAACTTGAGCGCGAACTGGGTATCACGGATATCGTCAAGCTGGCCTCGAATGAGAATCCGCTGGGCGCGAGTCCTGCGGCGATCGCCGCTGCACGCGCAGCCCTCGATGAAATCAGCCTGTATCCTGACGGCAATGGTTATGCGCTTAAAACCGCGTTGGTGAATCGCTATGGCGTCGCGCACAACCAGCTGGTGCTGGGCAATGGTTCCAACGACCTGCTGGAGCTGGCGGCGCGCGCATTTCTGACTGTTGGCGACAAAGCAGTCTATTCCGATCATGCGTTCGCGGTCTATCCATTGGCGACGCAGGCGGTCGGGGCTGCCGGCATCAGTGTGGC
>JBBRBS010000027.1:0-18222 GCA_038205615.1 Burkholderiales bacterium
GCGCAGGTAAGGCTCTTCGGAGGCGAAAGGGAATTCAAGGACGAGATTGCCGGCAGGCAGTTCGGCAGGCTCAGTAGCCTCGCGCCCGTTCGGCGGGCTGATGGCAGGCTTGCTGATCTGCAGCGGAAAGTCGCGGCTGACCTGGCCTTCGATGCGTTGACGTTTTGGCATTGACGCGCTCCCGAGTAAGAGTGCGACTGTTATATCAAAGCAGCTGTGCCATTTCTGCCAAAATTGGCACAATCTGATGCGGCCGATTTAACCGGACGCAAAAAACATCCCCGTTTGAGTGTGCCGTGGCTTAATCCGCTACGCGCGATTTTTTCGGCAGAACTATCGTGAACTTGATCAAAAATTGGATGGCGACAATGCTCACAGCCGTGACCAGCAACAAGCTGCCAAGCAGAATTTCAGCAAAGACCAAAAATTCTCACACTCTCATTTTTTAGCGTGGTATCGTTAACTTAATATCCCACTAGTTAATCTAAAATTTAACTCGTTTTTCAGATCAATATCTACCAACAAATTATAGGTGCTTGCATGTTCCTTAAATCCTTTTCAGCTCTATCCATTGGACTGCTCGCAGCTGTTAGCATCACAACGGCGAACGCTGACCAAAACAATTGCGCCAAAATATCTAGTCAAGCCGCCAAAGAAGAAGTTCTCTACTCCCCACCTGTTATTTCTGAGGTGATAGGCGAGGGAAGGTTATATTTTTATACCGCCCCTGACGAAAAATGCCAAAACAAAGTGATATTTGTAGTGACCAGTGACCATCTCACCGCCTACTCAGACTACAAAGGATGGGTGAATGTAATGTATATAAATCCGAAAAATGGTAAAGATTACGATGGTTGGGTACTGTCTAGCCGAATTAAGTTAGGCAAAGCCATTCCCAATTAGCGCTTCCATTTTTCACAAACCAAACGAACTTTTCTGCATCCACCGAGCCTCTTACATTTTTTGCAAGTTGTGCCTCTACCCTTTCATATCGCTTGTGTGTCTCTGGAGCCGCAGGTCAGTGTTGTAAAAGAGATATTCGCCAACTTTTATTTTGACTACCATAAACCGGCACTAGCTACCTAATACCACTCACTTCGGAGAAGACAATTGGCTATTGATTGGAAAACTGCACTTTCTTTGGTCGAACGACGCTATATCGCGCCCACCATTGTTGTTATCTTGGTCTTCGCGTCCTGCATGGGGTACGTATGGAGCGAATACAAACAGCTCCAGAAAGAAAAGGATCTGCTCGCATCTGAACGGAAGTCGTTTTATGAAGATCGTATTCTTTCCGAACGAAATCGTATCGACGTAGCGACAGTACTACTAACCAAACAATCGGAGTTAGATAAGCGGGAATTTACGCTCCAGCAACTCGAGGGGAAGAATAAAGAGCGTCTCGCTACCTTGCAACAGAGAGCAGCTGAATATAATTCGGCAGCTAGCAAATTGCAGATAACCGCAACCGCCATTAGTCAAGGCCAACAATTGAAAGAGGTAGAAGAAAAGCTCCAAAGGTTGATGTCTGAGTTTTCCGCAATGGGCGTAGATCTAAACGACGGACTACGCTGCGGAGATTCCGAAGCACTCAATAAATACAATTCAGCAAAAGCAAAGTACAGCGAGGCTATTACGCTCGCGGAAGCTTGGGGGCTGTATAAGCGTTATAAGCATTTCTTTTTCAAGAACGGTCAAATGGGGTACTCCGAATGCACAAAGTAGCTAACACAGCAGTCAAGAGCGCATATGACACCACTCGATAATCTGAGAGAAAACTACGAAAAACAGATAGTTGAGGCCCTTGCGCTGGGGTTTGAGCGGGAGCTATTTATCGCTGCTTTGGACAATCTTGACAATCCTGGACCACTTCGCTTCAACAATTTTTCTTACGCGCTGCGCGAACTCGTATTGCTCATTCTGGAGCGGTTGGCACCCAATAAAAATGTCTCTGCTTGCGCTTGGTTTCAACCACACCCGACGGTCACATATGGCATTACGAGAGCGCATCGCGCAACCTACGCAATTCAAGGAGGGCTTTCTGCATCGTTTGTTGCAAAAGTCCTGAATATTGATGTTCAGCCCACTGTTAATCAGCTAATGGAAGCAATTAATGTGCTGAACAAGTACACCCATGTCAGCCTATGTACTTTCAATCTGTCAGAGACGGAAGTCTTAGGATTGGCTGAGGAATGTCTTCAAGCTGCCTCCTTCTTTGCTGAGCATATCGCCGAGTGCAGACGCGCCGTGATCCATGCATTGGAAGAGGATGTGGATGCGCATTTGCTTGAAACAGTCATCTCTGAAACCATTCAGGAGATTGATGAACTAGCGAGCCATCATTGGATCGACGGGGTCGACGTTGTCAATGCCGTGGTAAATGAGATTGCACCAAATTTTATCAGGATAGAGGTGAAAGGCGAGATTTCTGTTGGGTTGCAGTATGGGTCTAATTCAGATCTCCAGAACGATATTGGCGCCGTTACTTCGGATGTGTTTCCCTTCACAGCCAATATGAAAGTCAACATGGTGCGGCCGCTAGGAAAGTCAGCATTTGTCGAGACGTTTTCAGTCGATACCAAAAATTGGTACGAGTGACATATGCTCTAGCACATCGGTCGAGCCGACAGCCCTCTGTCTGCTGCTCAACTTCATCGTTCAAGTTCTTTTTTACGCCATAAAGCTGCCCGTCGCCAGTATCTTCGTCAATGACTACAATGTCTCGACAGGAGTAGATCAGCATTACAAAATCGCGACCCGAAAGCCAGCAATGCAGGCATAGCCCCCACTGAAATGCGATTGCCAGCGCAAAGGACAGCATGCGGCGGGTATCGGCCCGAAAACCGGGTCCCGATCGCTGCGGGGCGTTTGCACGCAGTGAGTCGTGGACGGCCTGGACGCATTCGCTCATGCTGTTTCCTTAATCCGGCGTTTGCGTATTTTTGTCGGCCTCTGTGCCCAGCGCCAGCAGGCTGTCGATCTGGATCCTGATGCCGGCCTTTTTGAAGGCCTCCTGCTCGGCCTTGATCGCGGCGATGTTGGCCTGCGGGTCGTAGCCGCGCCCCCTGACCGCCTCAGACCAGGGTTTCAAGCCTGCCGCGATCTCCATCAGTTCGCCTGTCACGTCCCTGACCGGATCGACCCAGTCGAAGCGCGTGGTTGTCCAGTTGACGGTCACGTCCGTGCTCTTGAGTTTTCCGGCCAGCACTGCCGCATTTAGCCATGCGTTCATAACCGGCTGGCAGCACATCGGGATGAAGGTCAGCCACTGCCACTGCTCGACCATGCGTCTGAATTCGAGGGTCCCCGCGCGGATGCTCGAATAGTTGACCTGAGACAGATCGCCCGTCAGCTGCTCGTAGGTGATGCCCGCCCCTGCCGCTATCGCGTGCAGCTGGGTCTTGATGTAGTCGTTGTAGCCGTTCACCCCGGTCGGCGCGCCGAAGGTGACCGACTCGCCGGATTTGAGGTACTGGATCATCCCGGCGGAGAGATTCTCCAGCCTGCGGCCTGACTCGGTCGAGGCGTCGCCCATGGTCTTGCCATCGTCCTCGGTGGTGACGAATGCCGCGAAGCAGGCTTCGATGCCTTTTCTCACCAGCTCGGCTTCCTCGTAGTCGTCCAGGTCGCGCATCTTGAGCATGGCGGGCGCTAACACCGCCACGCCGCGCGACTGCCCCGGGCGGGTTTTTTCGTAGATGTGCAGGACATCCTGCGCGGGCACGCGATACGACACCAGTCCGTTCAGATGCCGCGACAGCTCGCCGGGATGCTGTTTGTACAGCCAGTATGCGGCGCGGCGGCCGATCTCGTCATACTCGATGCCGTGCTGGATGTAGCCGCCGCCCGGCAGATTCTCGAAGCGATAGTTGTCCAGATAGTCGGGTTCGAGCACCTGCAATTGCAGCGGCACGGACAGGCCGTCCGTTGGCTGCCGGTAACGCAACCTGACTAGGCATTCACCAGACTCCCTCACGGTGCGTGCGACCAGCATCTGCAAGCCGTAAAAATCGAGCTGCCCGTCCGCGTCGCACTCGGTCGCCCACTTCTGCCAGAGCGCCTGACCGTCAGACAGGGTCGGCGTGATGCCGGTGCCGACCGCGTTTGACACTAGGGAATTGATGGCTTTCGCGGCGTAGGGGTTGTTGCGCACAAGGTCCCGCGAGCGGTTGCGCAACAGGGACAAGGCCGGCGTTATCTCGGCGTTCGCGGAATTCCCGCCCGTGGTCCAGCCAGAGGTTCTGCGGCCGGTCTTCGCGCCGTCGTAGGCGCGCCCGACAATATCGAGCGCGGCGCGCGCCCGGGCACGTTTTAATTGGGTGGCAGGACTGATGAAGCCCACGATTTTGTCCAGCAGGTTCACAAACGGCTCCGGCTGGCATAGGAGGTGCGGGTAGCAGTCGGCAGCACGCCGGATGACTGCAATGAGGTTTTGATCACGTCCCGCGCGCGGACCAGATCGTCCATCGAGCGGTAAACGACCTCGCGCCCGTCGAACAGGATGCGCAGTTCGCCCGATGCGACTGCCGCCTCTACCGCGTCGAGATTAGCCTGTGTGAATGCCATAAGAACCTCACCTGTGATGGTGTGGTTTTACGCTATCCCTTGTGCCATTTATGCCAAAAATGGCACAACCTGCGGGCACTTTATCCTGCCATACCAATTTCCGGTGTACCCACAAGGCTGTACGATGTAACTGGCCTGCCAAGCAACCGGACAAGGTGAAATGCATGGCTGCACCAGCTCCCGTAAAACAAGATGACGTCCCGAGTCTCAATCGACATTCTGGGTAGAATGAGTGATAATCCGTCACACAATTGACCCAGAGAAAATCTCAATGAATCATCAGCAAGAAGATTTAGCATTGCTTAAAAAGCTATTAGAAATTTACGATCAGAAGTTCATCGGAAACTATCTGAACGAAGTATCCCCCGGCGAGTGGTGCAGGGAAACAATTAATCGATGGCTGAACGGAAAGGCTGCGCCGGGACTAAGTCATCACGAACTCGAAGCCCTGAAAAAATTACTCCCTGCTCCACCATTAAACCACCCGAACTATGAATTTGACTTCATCGATCTCTTTGCGGGAATCGGCGGTATCCGACGCGGATTTGAAGCTGCCGGAGGACGCTGTGTATTTACCAGCGAATGGAACAGCTACGCTCTGAAAACCTACAAGGCGAATCATTACACAGACCCGGGCTTTCATTCATTTAACGAGGACATCCGTGAAGTCACTCTGAGCGACAAAGAAGATATCTCACCCGAAGAGGCAGCTTTAAATATCGAACAGATGATTCCGGATCACGATGTTCTGCTGGCGGGCTTTCCGTGCCAGCCATTTTCTATCGCAGGCGTTTCAAAGAAAAATGCGCTGGGCCGTGTTCATGGCTTTGAGTGCAAAACACAAGGTACTCTTTTCTTCGATGTAGCCAAAATTATTGAAGTAAAACGCCCGGTCGCATTTCTGCTCGAAAATGTGAAAAATCTTAAAAGCCATGATAAAGGAAGGACATTTAAGGTCATCATGGAAAGCTTGGATGAGCTTGGATACTGGGTTTCTGACGCAGATATCAGCGGAACTCCGGACCCGAAGGTCATTGATGGTCAACATTTTGTTCCTCAGCACCGCGAGCGGATTGTACTTGTGGGCTTTCGTCGCGACCTTGGTGTTCATAAAGATTTTACTTTGCGCAATATTAATCAGTTATTCCCAAAGAAAAAACTCAGACTGGGCGACATCCTCGAAAAGAAGGTTGATAATAAATATATTCTGACTCCCAAGCTCTGGGAGTATCTGTTTAATTATTCTATTAAACATAAAGCAAAGGGCAATGGTTTTGGGTACGGGCTTGTCAGAGAAGAAAACATAACCCGCACTTTGTCGGCCAGATATTACAAGGACGGCTCTGAAATTCTGGTTGACCGAGGGTTTGATCCGGCAAAGGATTTCAATCACCCGGATAATATTACAAACCGCCCCCGTCGTCTGACTCCGAGGGAATGCGCGCGATTAATGGGGTACGACAAGCCAAATGGAGGAAAATTCAGAATTCCTGTTTCAGATACACAGGCCTATAAACAGTTCGGTAACTCAGTGGTAGTACCAGTTTTTGCAGCAGTCGCACAACTAATGAAGCCACGAATAAAAGAGGCTCTAAAAGCTCGAAAGCAACCAACTTAAATAGCCGCAGCAGAGTCTGGACCAATGACCGACGTACACAGCCCAGAAATTCGATCAAAAAACATGCGGGCGATCCGTTCAAAGGATACGCAACCCGAACTTATTATCAGGCGAGGACTTCATGCAGCTGGTTTGCGCTATTCATTGCATAGCAAGAGTCTTCCAGGAACGCCGGACTTGGTATTTCGTCAATATCGCTCAGTAATTTTCGTTCATGGATGCTTCTGGCACGGTCACACGGAATGCCGTTATTTCAAACTACCACAGAGTCGTCCTGAATTTTGGCGTGACAAAATCGGGAAAAACATTCTGAATGACTACAACGCTATCGAGGAATTGAGACTTAAAGGATGGCGAGTTGCCCTCATATGGGAATGTGCATTAAAACAAAAAAAGGCTGACGAACTGATGATGCTGATAGATCGGGTTTCAAAGTGGATCACTTTAGACAAAAACCTGCTGCCAGTTGAGTTTTCAGCGTTGGGTGGCCCAAGTCAGATCAGACGCTAGTCGCCATATTTTTTCCTTCATGCACTGGTGCGCTACCGTCGGCACGTAAGTTATTGATGATGATCTCTGAAAGCGCTTCAACACTCAGAGGTGGCTTGGCCCGATGAAGCATTGCATGGCAGTTGGCACATACCGTTACTAAATCCTTTACAGGATCTAAGCGATATGCTTCTCCCATTTCGGAGACAGGAACGCGATGATGTACTTCAATGTATTCGTTGCCCAGAGAACCATACTTTTCAGAAAAATCTAAACCGCACGCAAGGCATTGACACCCGTAATGAGCAATGCATGCAGCGCGGTTAACAGAGCTCCGCTCATATCTGTTAACTTCAACGCGGATCTTCGCCCCTTCAGGCAGTCCCGGCTCGAAACCAGAGACAGAGTCAGTTACGTCCTCTACTGACAAAAGACTCAACACTAACCCAAGACACACTGATGCAACCTCCAAGGAGGTTGCGTTAAGGTCTGTTGCAGTAACTTTCCCGCTTGGAAGCCGATGATCACAATCAACTTCGAGCTTTGTCCATTCTCCGAGGGGCAATGAAGAAAGTACATCAATATAATTTTCATTGACGCTAACGCCAATTCTGTAACCATCACCTATTGCTTGAGCGGCTAGTATAGCGAACGTTGATCGCTGAATCTCATCAGACTCCGACATCTGCCTAAGCAACCCGCGAGTGAAGCCATCCAGCCGCAAACTAGCTTCAACAATCTTCGGCGTTCGCGCAACAATAACTGCAAAGCCGTTCGGCCTCTCCAAATCATTTGGACGGATTGCGACGAAAGTCCCACCGTCGACCACCTGTTCACCACCTGAAAGCCCGAGACCATATCTTGCCTCAAGTCTCCTC
This sequence comes from Burkholderiales bacterium, assembly GCA_038205615.1. Lineage (GTDB taxonomy): Bacteria > Pseudomonadota > Gammaproteobacteria > Burkholderiales > Gallionellaceae > Gallionella. The sequence goes on from JBBRBS010000027.1 coordinate 7,552, forward strand.
GCCAAGAATCCAGCATCGAGTTGAGACATCACGCAGTCTCGTTATCAACCACGTCGGGAAGATCTGCCACCAACTTTTTAAGGTTGCGAGAGACCTCGATCCTAAACTCTTCAAATGCATCCCTATTTTCATTATTTACGTTATTCAGCTCAGCCTGAGCCAAGGACCACAGAATAAAATCCAATGCTTGGATGACTACGCTGTTAGACTTATTGGGAAGATATGCCTTGGAGTAGTAAGGGTGACCAGTATTCAGCGTTACGCCAGCGCTGCCATTTACCAAAGACGCCTCCCACAGAACTCCGTTATCCAGTGTTTCGCTTGTCGCCACATGCACTGTATTCGGTTCGTTGGTTGTAACAATATGAAGCTTAGCAGTTGATTGCCCAGAGTTATTAGTGATCTGTGCCTGACCTGTTCTGGGATCTACTCCACTGACAATTGCCAGCTTTAGTCCGGATACTTTCTGATGAATAGCATTACTTGATGGAATATGCAAAAGGACAGAGGCCCCTTTCGCTGCACCTGCTGCACCCTTCCGATATCTTGTTTCCGCTTCACGTCGCGGTGCTGCCAAAAATGAATCCCGCAGCCATTCATACAGATGCTCGTTGAGAAGAATCCGAGATTTTTTGATGTCGACTTGGAATGCATCATCCAGTTTGTGATCAAAAGAAAGCTCAACTCTCAACAAAGAGAAGTGAGGCTCCTGTTTGTACATACCGAGCCAGTCAGGACCGTGAATCAGACGGTTTTCACGATAGACATATACCCCTTGGCGCTCGTTGGAGATTTTCGCAGCCACTCTATTCTGGTCATTTAAAAACTCTTCCTTGCGCGGAAGGATGAAGACCCTGACTTTGAAGCTTGTTTCATGGCCGCTCTGTAATTGAACAGGTATGACTTTATCGACTACAGGGGAAACAGTTTCTGCTATGCAGAATGGGTCCCAAGCGATGATTTTAATTCCATTCAGCCTGATTTCAAGCGTTCTTTCCCGGCTGTCACTAGGATCAAGGAATCGCTGATAAACAAGAGCAACATGATCTCTGAGAGAGTCCTCTAATCGTTTCATCGCATTTTTTAAAGGCTTGCCGTCGCCTTTTTTATAATCAGTCAGAATGCGGTCAATTTTCTCCCATAAAACCACCGTTCCTGACTTGTTTGATGCGATATCGTTCAACAACTGCAGCTCGTGTGCTGCCGGCGTGGCAAGCTCCAACCCCCAACTGTTGGATTGACCAAGAAAATCCAGATCCCAAGCGGCCCTGACCGCCTCGCCCCCATCATCACTACGAGAAATCAGGCATAGCCGTCGGCAAAACGCCGTTGAAGCCGTCTTCAACCCCATACCGAATTTACCCAAGCTGGAGGGGTCCTCGCGCATCTTCGAACCGTACTTCATGGCGTTGATCAGGCCATCACGATTCATCCCGCATCCGTTATCTCCAACAGAGATGACCACGTTGCCCATGAAATCTGCGCCCATTCGCACATCGACCACGCTGGCACCCGCAGCAATCGAGTTATCCACAATGTCGGCAACGGCAGTGTTGAACTCGTAACCAGTATCGCGAAGCCCTTCACTGACCCTTGCAACATCTGGTGGCACCTCAATGGTTTCAACTGTCACTATTTTCTCCCTAATTATGTATTAATGATCTTCCAGCCACCCCCGAGCACAAGGACACCCTGATCATTCATTATCGCCATATTGCCTTCTGCGCGGACACAATCGACAAAAATTGAGTCATTTTCATCTTTAGAGAAAACAAGATCATCGCCTACTCTGGAATCGATTGCACGCAAATACTGCGTCATACAGGTGAGGCGATACTCGTTACGAGTACCCCCAAAAAGTCTGTTGTTGTAATAGATAAAGTTGAACTCCCACCTAGTTCCATCTTTTAACTCACGGACGACCAGAGTCATTCGTGGATTTTTCACATTGGGGTCCAGGGAAGGAAAAAACGACAAGATCGCCTTTTCCTTCGGGACCAGAATTCCGGCCTGATGCCCACCAGTAGTACCGATGTCATTAGCGCTGAGTTTTTTAGAAATTTTCCGGCTCATATTTTAATCCCTTCAATACTCGAGAGAGGTGAAATCTGCAGGGCGCGAAGCATTATAGATGGATCTGCGTCACCATCGTGGCCAGTAACCGCGCCATCCGCAAGTTGTCGCTTAAACGCAGCCCGGCCGATCATGACTTCCTCGACGCTGTCAGCGAAAAAAAGGTGGTGAATAGTTACCGGGCGTTCCTGCTTACGGCGATATGCCCTTGCCGTGGCCTGAGCAGTCAGTGCCGGATTCCATTCTGGGTTGTAATGGATGACATGGTTCGCTGCAGTGATGTTCAGCCCTGTTCCTGCCGCCTTAGGGTTCAAAAATAAAGCCCCAAAACCCTTGTGAGCATAGAAGCAGTCAACTATGGGCTGCCTTTCTGGTACCGGAATACGTCCATCTATATGTTGGAAAAAACCAGTCGGCCACCTGCTTGGCATGTCTTTCATAAACAGATCGGACATAGCCTGATAAGAAGTAAACACCAAAACCTTTTCATTCGAGTCGAAGATTTCCCCCATTAATTCAATCAGGCGTTGGTACTTGGGCATTTCGTGAGATGGATCGGCATCCCATCCCTGGTCAAGACTGGGATGAGCACATAGCAACCTCAGTTTCGTGGTGGCGACAATTCCGGCTGAAGGACCATATTCGTCCATTACTTCCTTTCGAACCTTTTCATAGAGTTGAGCGAGCTCTGTACTCATTAAAATGGGTTGTGGTATTTCAATTTTAGGTGGGAGATCATGAGCAACATCTATAACTCGTCTCCTGAGAAGAATCGGTGCCACAACTGCCCCCAACCTGCCGGCATCATCAATATCGTCGGTAAACTCGGCACGAAAATGATCTGCTGACCCAAGTAGACCTGACAGAACAAAGTCTGAAATTGACCAGAGATCGCCGAGGCAATTTTCCACTGGTGTTCCTGTTACTGCTACAGACACTCTGCGGTGAATCCTCTTGATGGCCTGTGTTCGTTTAGCTTCAGGATTCTTGATGGCTTGCGCTTCATCCAGCACCAACAGGTTCCACTGGATCTCTGAGAGTAATGGTTCATCGCGAACCGCAGTGTCGAATGATGTGATAATCACATCGTATCCCAAAAAGCGTTCAGTGATGCCAGCTCTAGATGCACCAGCATGAACAAGACAATTCAGCCCGGGAGCGAATTGCCGAATTTCCCGACGCCAATTTTCAAGCAGTGTTGCAGGGGCAACAACCAAAGAGGTAGATTTTCCGGAATTTTTTTCTGACTGCAGAAGCCCAATTATCTGCAAGGTCTTACCAAGGCCCATTTCGTCTGCAAGAACGCATCCAACATCTTGTGCAGCAACAAGCTGCAGAAAGGCGATGCCATCTCGTTGATATGGGTATAAGGTAGCATCTAAGCCTGCTATATCACCGAATCCTTTGCCTGCCTTTGACGCCACGTCGCCAGGTACCAATGACGTAGCGTCAAGCACTATAACAGGCGGATTCCTAGTACTCCGAATTGCTATGAGCTGGCCAATAGTGACGTGACGGTCTGGCTGAATGCCGATGCTGCTCAACCAGACGCGGGTATCTGCTATTGAATCAAGATCTATGGGGTACCACCGAGTTGCGATGATCGCCTGATCGTCTCCATCATTTACGGGAACAAACGTCCCCTCGACAGTAATGCCAATCGTCAGTTGCAGTGAATCTGGGGGAGCGCCAGTAATTCTTATGGCAGGTTCAGCCGGATATCGCGAGAAAGTCAGCTCTGGAAGCATTTCAAAGGGGTTGCCAATAACAGTAAAATCATTGATTACTGTTAAACCGCAAAACGCGCAGGAAAAAACTTGTTGAGCCGACGGGAAGAATAATGTCCCTGTCTGGTCTATAAGTAAAACCCTTGTACCATTGAATTTCCAGTTAAGCTGCAACAAACATTCTCCTAAGAACAACTATCAATCAACGAAGTTTTAAGAACGGTATATTTTTTCTAATCTATCAATGAAGCTTAAAAAAATGTTTAAAGCGAAACCGACTTTTTGCTTTAGTAATTGCTGACGCAGTGTCCGTCTGTTTAGTTGCTGTGACGGCGACAGGATACAAATCATCAACACCAATTATGCTCTCTGCTACCAATTGCGCGTCAATTGATTTCATAAGTTCATGCACCCCATTTCGATCGGGGTAATTTGCAAACCAGACAGCAAAAGCAGATTCATAGACTTTCGCATTAACCTCGCCATACAACTGTTTCGATAATTCTTCAAAATAGTCGTGATGGTTATAGCCTTGGCATCTGCGCATCGCATCCCTAAGAGAGTCTGCATTAGTTGTAAGTATTCGAGCGAATTCATTTTGATGTTGGCTTATTGCATTAATGACCTCCTGCTCTGGCGGCAGCTGACCAGGAAGAAAAAAAATGTGTTTGCGGTATTTTTCATATTTTTTTTCACTACGTTGGTCAGCATCGAGCATGCCATACACTTTAATTTTATCTCCCTTCTCGGCAACTCGACTAACGACTTCAAAAACATCCGATTCTCCACCGAGAAAGACGACTTCATGCGTTTTTCGTAGATCGCTACCATATACATCCAATAGCTTTTCGAAAAACACTTTTGCCTTGTTATCTTCAACGTAGAAGACCCCATTTAAACCAAGATCCATCCCTAGTTCTTTGAGGTAATTACTCTGGCTCGCCTTAACCCACTTTGCTTGAACATCCTTTTTCATTAATAGCACACGATCATTCCCTAGTTGAGAAACTAGGAATGGCGAATGTGTCGCTATAAAAAGTTGCTTGCCGCCCACGGTGGATATATATACAAGCAAGTCTGCCAGCCTTAACTGAGCTGCTGGCGCCAACCCAGACTCCGGCTCTTCAATAAAGTAAATACCGGGCGTTTTGTATTTTTTTGTTAAGGCCCAATAAATATATAAAACCAGCTGCTCACCGAGGGACAGTGCGTTGTTATCAATCTCTATCCCATCTAATATCACAACAAATCTAGGCCTGAAATCATCTTCTTTAACTTGGATTTCCTCGATTCCAATTTCCGAATAAACAGAACCAATAACGTAATTAAGGAGGCCCAGTTCATCTTTTTTGAGGATATTCAACTCCTGCTGCCCGAATGTGCTACTTAGTCCATTTATCAATTTATTGCTCTGTAGGAGTTCGGCAAATGGGTCAACCAATGTTGCAGCGATTGAGCCACCTGGTATATCTACCGTTGCTCCCTTATGAAGAGTTATTTTATGATTTGGAAATGAAAGTTGGTTGTAGTCTATGCTTGTCAAGAACTTGAAAAAACTACTTTTTCCAGAACCGTTAGCCCCAACTACCGCAAATACTCCATCCGCATTAAGGAGGGTGGAACTTTTGCCAATGTTCTGCTCCAGACTCGTAATTCCCTTAGCAGCCTTTACAGCATCTGGCAATTTTCGCCAGTGATCTTTAAGGGCTGCTTTTTTCATAGCAGCCCCCATCCATGATCCTGCATCATATTTACCAACTTATCTTCTGTGTATTGGTCAGCGCGGTGAAATGAGTCATTTATTTCTGTAGCCAATTTCCCGATCGGAGAAGAAAATATTGCGCCGTAGGATATTCCAACAAGGTAGAGAATCAAGAGACGGAGCTGAACTGCATTTGAGTCATAGACACTAGATGCTGATTTTTCTTGATAAGTAGATATCAAAAAGGATACATATCTGTCGTCATTACCACCTATTTTATCCAGCATGCGCAATTCGTCAAAATGATAGAATAAGTCACTATCAATAGATTCAAATGACAAGAAAACCAGCCAGGTAAATAGAGTAGGTTTATTTAGCTTTATCTTCCTATGAATCAGTTTCGATAATGAACTGATTGCTTGCTTAGCCTGAGTTACGACAGTTTCCTGAACGCCCTCTCCCGACCTGAACAATTCAACAAGCATTTGGTCAGTTATTTTCCGCCTAACATCTTTCACTTTTAGTGCAAATATAAGGCGAGATATAACATCCTGATAAGAAAGACGATTATTGTTAAAACCAATTCTGTCGATATTTAGCCCTTCCAATTCCATGTGTCCGACTAAATTTCTTACTTGTTCACGAATAGGCCCATACAAAGTATTTCGTTTTTCAGCGGGAGTAAGAACAGTCCCTTGATTTAGCCTGAAAAATAATTCATAAGGCTCTTCTTCTCTATAATCAGTTAATTCACAAACTCGAACTGAATATCTGCCAATTCGATTTCTTACGTCACTTGGAAGTTGGCTATACCTTAAGCCATGCAATGGACGTACTTTTTCATCAAGTGGCTCAATGTTCCCATCAATTTCAAATTTGTCTTCGAAGAATTCATAAATCGCATTCAGACGTTGCTGTCCATCAAGAACATCCAAAATCTCTCCGTGAATCGGAACCACCAAAAATACAGCAGGGAATTGCCATTCACGCAAAATTGTATCAATGAAGCTTTGCTTCTTAGCTTTATTCCACACCAAGTCACGCTGAAAATCAGGCTGTAAATCAATCGACCCATCCTTAATTCGGTTGTATATTGTGGCAAGGTCTGGTTCTCGGGGATAAATTTTCATGATTTATGATTTCATTAATAAAACACATTAAATCGGGGCGGCACAGGTTTTACTTCAACAACCATTCTCAATCTATCAACTAATCGGCTTATACCGAATCTGTTTCAGTTTTTCGACTTTTTACCCAGATGTTTCTTTTTTTCAGCTTCGTATTCCTGATAGTTGCCATCAAAGAGTGCCACTTTGGATCATTTTCGCGGGCGAGGATATGGGTAGCGAGCGATACTCAGTCTGACAAGTGTACATCTGTTGCAGTGGTTACTTAATATAAAACGCCCTTTCGCACGCCTCACTTTCAATAACTGCAAATAGCACCTTGCTGTATATGACAACTGTCAGCCTTATTTTACGCCTGATTGCGTGGGTAACGATGATTTATGCCCTTTCTGCACCGTGCGGTAGACCGTGCGCCGGGATATTTTCAGTTCATAAGCCAGCTTCCCGACATTGTTGCCGGTAAAGCGCGACCGGACGATGTCGTGCAGATTGTGTGGATTTTTGGCGATATACACCCGCTCGCCTTGGTACTCGTGGCGCAACTGGCGCTCGATGTCGAGTGCCACGGCCTCGCTCAAACTCGGCTGCACATCTGCCAGCAGTTCGATAAACCGGCGGATAATATCGGCAGTCATCGCCCTCTTCCCTTGATTCGGTCCATCAGCGCGGAATGCCGCGAGCTGACGCCTTGTTCACGCCTTAAAACGGTTTCAGGTTTGGAATTGTTTTCGGTTTTGACTGGTGTTTCTGCATCCTGAACCCTGATTCCTGCATCCTGTTTTTCAGTCTCCAGCATCACGGCCAGTCTTTCCCAGTAGTGCGGGTCCGGCCGCCCTGTCCTGCCGCGCCCTATATTGATATGGCGGTGCTGGCCGATCGCCCAGGCATACACCAGCGAGTCCAGCGGCTCGTTGCGCTTGTATTTCGCGCCTACCCTGGGGATGTAGCGTTTCTTCTCGGGGTCATACACCTCAGAGAGCAGCCCGTCGTAATATTCATCGGCCAACCCCTGAGGAAAACTGAAAATGCGCTCATCGGCCGCGCGATCGCCGTCTGAGGCCAGGTTGCCGAAGATGTAATCCTTGCAGTGCTCGGTGCCGACGTTCCACACGCAATAGCCCGACTTGATCACCTTGCCGGTGCGATTCTTGACCGGATAGCTGGCGGTCTGCGCGATGGCTCGGCCGATGCGATTGGTCGCGCCCTGCAACGAATACAGGGGTATTTTCAGCGTGGTGCGACCGACGAAATTTTTAACCTGTTCGCTGCGGTGGCCTCGCGAGTCGATGCCTGCGGCGCGGATCGTCATCCCGACACCGAATGAATTGACGCGCGGCGCATGCAGCCATGCCTCCATCTCGTCCCACACCTGCGTGCCGGTGGTGTCGCCCTGCATCTCGACCCAGTCGACCAGAAAGTTTTTGCCGTCAGCTCCCCAGCCCAACAAGGTGGCGGCCAGCCACTGATCCTGCGTGTCAATGCCACAGGTGAGCGCCATGCAGCCGGGCGGAATGACGCCGATGCCGTATTCGCCGGCGCGCTTTGCCAGGTCGTGCGATTTGAGCTTGTCGGTCAGGTCTTCCCATTCCTCGCCCAAGTCCTGATTGACGAAGGTTTTGAGCTGCGACGAGTCCTTGTGCACCCGCTTGAATTTGACCACTAAATTCAGCCAGGAAGGACCGAGGCCAATGGGCGCATACAGCGCCGAGATGTGATAGCTCCGTACCTGCCGCTCGGGATGCGCCGGGATCCATACGCCGCACGCCAGCATCGCGCTCTTGTGATGTTCCTCGACGATGCAGCCGTTCTCGCAGACGTACCAAGCATCGGTGAGGGTCTGATTGGCCTTGACGTTGCTCCATTTGAGCGTCTGGCGCTCGCCGCACTGCGGACAGGCGACGTGATAGCGGCGTTGGTCGCCCTCCTCGAAGCCGCGCCCGATCAGGGACGCGCCCTTGATGGTCGGCGTGGACGCGAACAGCAGCTTGTGGCGCATGAAGGCTTTCACACGCGAGCGGGCCAGTTCCACCGGGTCGCCCTCCTCGCCGATCTGCGCCGGAAAACGGTCTAGGTCATCCATCATCAGACAGCGCACCGATTTCTGCGAATAGGAGTTGGGCGAATTGCCGCCGGCCAGAAACAGGATGCCGCCCGGAAAGTCGATCAGCTCTTTGGAAAATGCCGCATCGCGCGATTTCATGCTGCCCAACAGCTCGCGGATGCAGGGCGTGTCGGTCAGGAGCGGATTGAGCTTCTGCACCTTCCAAGTGTCGCGCGCCTCGAGTGTGGGCATCAAGACCATCGCAGGGCCCGGCGCATAGTCCAAGGTATAGCCCAGCCAGTTGACCGACGCCTCAGTGACGCCGACCTGCGAGGATTTCATCACCCACAGCTCCCTGACCGGCGAATGGATGGACAGGCAGTCCATGATCTCTTTGAGCATCGGGTTGCGCGAGGTGCGCCAGCGCCCTGTCTCGCCCGATCCCTTGCTGGACAGCACGCGGTGATTGTCCGCCCACTGGCTGACCGACAGACGGCCTCTTGGCCGCACCGCGCGCGATGCGGCTGCGGCCATCACCGAACGGGCTGTCATGGTCACGTTACCTCCCTCTGCTTGATTTTGTCGGCCAGGTCGGTCAGGAGCTGCTCGAAGTTTTCCACCAGCAAGGCGCGCACGGCTTCGGTGTCGCGTAGCGGCACCAGCTCGGGCGCGAGGCGGTCCGGCAGCACTTCCAGCTGCGCACGGAAGGTGGTAGCCAAGTCGGCCGCAAACAGCCGCACCTCGTCGGCATCGACCAGCTTACCGGATGACTTCTCGTATTCGAGCTTCGCGGTCAGCGCCTTATATTTTTCGTTGACGGCCTTTGCGGTCTGATAACTGTTGCCGATGGCAGATTCCTGCGGCGCGTTGCGAGCCTGTCCGAGTTTTTCATCAGATCGCGCCTCGACCGCCGCGTTGCGGCTCGGGTCGGCGGTGAGCGCAATCAGCGCCTGGCTTTTTTCCACATCCACCAGATCCTCTGCCGTCAGCACCAGCCGCCCCGCCTGTTTAAGACGGGTGACATAGCTCTTGTTTTTTCCGAGCAGGGCAGCGAATTCAGACTGGCTGGCGGTGGACATGACCGAGTCAATCCGGGAACGGCTGGCCGGTCGCGGCATGGACTGCGCGCTGCCCCGTGTATTCCTGCCAGCGGCGCACGATCACGTCCACGTAATTCGGTGACAGTTCTGCCAGGCGAGCCTTCATGCCGAGCCGCTCGGCAGCCATCAACGTGCTTCCCGAACCGCCGAACGCATCCAGCACGATCGCGCCGCGCTTCGCGCTGTTACGCAGCTGCCGCTCGATCAGCGCGACCGGCTTCATGGTCGGATGCACGTCGTTGCGCAGCGGTTTGTTCTCGATGATTATTGAGGTGAGCAGCTCCTCTATCTCCGCCTTGCCATCCACCACGAACACGCCGGCACCCAGATGCAGTTCCCACTTTCCGTCCGCGCGCTTGACGAACGGCGAGTCGTCGCCCATATGTTCGATGGTGGTTTTTTTGCGCCCGCCATAAAAGTGATGCGTCCCGCCCAGTTTCCAGCCGTACAGGATAGGTTCGTGAATCCACTGGTAGTCTGAACGCCCCAGCACCAGCGCATTCTTGCGCCAGATCACCACGCCGGACAGCTTGAAACCGTTTGCCAGCATCGCGGTGGTGAAATTTGCGCGCTCGGTCTCGGAGTGCGCCACATAAATCGCGGCTCCGGGCTTCATTACGGTGTAAGCAGTGCGGTAAAAATCGCCGAGAAAGGCCGCAAAACTCGCATCATCCATGTCGTCATTCAGGATGCGCGAGGTGTTGCGCTGCGTACGCCCGTTGTCGCCGGCATTGAGATACTCTGCCTTGTCGCCATAGGCGACGTTGTACGGCGGATCCGTCCAGCACACGTCCGCTAGGTCGCCCTGCATCAGCGCCGCCATCGCGGTCTGTGTGGTGCAGTCGCCGCAGATCACACGATGCAGGCCCAACAGCCAGACATCTCCCGGCACGCTGACAGG
>JBBRBS010000028.1:0-18079 GCA_038205615.1 Burkholderiales bacterium
AAGTCCGGTGGCCGGCAGTGGCGCACAAGCATTCAGCCTGGGATTCGGTTATGGCGCGACAGAATCCTGGTTTACCGAGGTTTATCTGAAGCAGGAGCGCTACGGCACACAGAATGCAACCCTGGCCGAGTGGGAAAATAAATTTCAGCTCACCGAAACAGGTGAATATCCGGTCGATATCGGACTGGTCACCGAACTGGAAGCGCCGCTGGTCAGGCATGTTCCGTGGGAACTGAGGCTGGGACCCTTGTTGCAGAAGGAGTTTGGCAAGATACAACTGAATGCTAACCTGCTCTTCGTGCGTGCGTTCGGACAAATGGATGAAACCGGCGTGCCGTTCAGCACCAACCTCGCATACCAGTGGCAGGTGAAATACCGCTGGCAGCCCGTTCTGGAATTAGGCTTGCAGGGTATGGGCGAGGTTGGTAAATGGAACAACTGGTACACGCAGGCCGAGCAGAACCATCGTGTCGGTCCTGCGATCTTCGGCAAGCTTCCGCTCGGTAACAGGCAGGCAATCAAATACAACGCTGCCTGGCTATTCGGTGCCAGCCCGGTAGCGCCTAATCACACTTTCAGGATGCAGATCGAATACGAATATTGAAAAGCAGCATTCATGCCGCAAGCTCGCAAGGGGCTTCCCTCGGAATATAAGTCGATAAATCGCCTATTCCTGAATGTAAGGGCATTCCCACGAAACCACGGAGCTAAAGCTCCTGTTTCTGAGTGAAGGATTCAGAAGCCAGTTTGTTAATCGCTGAATCATGTATTCTTTTTGTCAGCCAGGCCTCGATGTCGCGCAATTCTTCATCGTTTACTGAGTGTTGCATGGGGTAGTCATGCCAGGCAACGGTATAGCCTGATGATTGCAAGCTCTCCCTTGAGGCGATGCCCAGCGCACAGGGGACGATGGGGTCGTTGCGGCCATGTGCCATGAAGATGGGCGTTTGTCGTGAGCCTGGCGAGGCTTCTGCCTGAACCGTTTCAGCCAGCGGCAAATAGGCCGAGAGCACCAGTAGTCCGCACAGCGGCATGCTCTGGCGTAAGCCGGTGTGGAGCGCCACCGCACCGCCTTGGGAAAAACCGGTCAGAAAAATATGATCGGGCGCAATGCCGCGTGACACTTCCTGTGCGATAAGCGCTTCGATCGCCGTTTGCGAATGGCGTATGCCTGCCGCGTCCTGTTGCGCGGCAATGTTGTCGCCGCTGATGTCATACCAGGCGCGCATCACATACCCGCCGTTGATGGTGACCGGGCGTTGGGGAGCGTGAGGAAAAACATAGCGAACCGCGACGGGCAGTTTCAGTTCGTCGACCATAGGCACAAAATCCTCTCCATCCGCGCCCAGCCCGTGCAGCCAGATGATGCTGTATTGCGGATTTTTTCCAGATTCCAGAATGATGTGAGGAAGAATTGCGGTCATGTATTGCTCCTGTTCGTGGCTTTGTGCGGTTCAAGCTGCTGTTACGCTGTCAAATGAGAAAAAGTTAAAGATATATACAATTGTGCCGATAGTTTAAAATCACAGATTAAAATAATAAAAGTCACAAAATACAGGGCAGGGGAAGAAATGAAAAGGTCAATAATACCAACGGCGATTGAAAGAGTGATGCGAGAGGATGATTTTATCGTTTCCATGACAGATATCAAAGGGCGCATCACCTATGGAAACCGGATTTTTGTGGAATTCTCAGGCTACAACGAGAGCGAACTGATCGGCACCCAACACAATATCATTCGCCATCCTGACATGCCGCGCGGCGTGTTTCAGCTGCTTTGGAACAAGATTCAGGCTGGCGATGAATGTTTTGCCTATGTCAAAAACATGTCGAAAGACGGCGGGTTTTACTGGGTGTTTGCCAATGTGACGCCGATGTTCGATCCAAACGGAAATATCATCGGATATTTGTCGGTGCGCCGCAAGCCTAAGATGAGCGGGATTCAGACCGTGACCGGCTTGTATGCCGCGATGCTGGCAGAAGAGAAAAAAGTCGGCGCGGCAAACGCGATTGCCGCCTCCACCAAAATGTTAGTCGATGTATTGAATGAAAAGGGTCTCAGCTATGATGAACTTATCCTTGCAATCTAGATTCTCTGTATTGCTTTGGTCATTTTCCATCGTAATTCTGGCGACCGTGCTGACCAGTTTTACATTGCACGGCGTGGATGCCTTCATGCTGGTATTTCTGCTGGCTGGCGCTGTTGTTTCCGGCTTTGGGCAGTGGCTGGTAAGGCGCTGGCTGGCGCCGCTGGCCCAGCTGAATGCGGTAATCAGTGACGTCGCGCAAGGGCGCTTCAATAGTCGCATCGTCGATGTTGCTGATACAGACGAAATCGGCATCGTGTGCTGGAATGTGAACGACATGCTGGATCAGCTCGGTGCCTTTTTTCGCGAGCAGGAAACCAGTTTTCGCGCCAATCTGGCGGGTAACTTTAATCGAGTCGCGATGAACGGCGGGATGCACGGCGGTTTCAGGAAGGGTTTGGCCAACCAGAATATTTTGCTCGAAGGAATGGCAGGCCAGAAAAAAGGGGCAATGCGCGATAACCTGTTATCCAAAGCACACCATTTGAATACCCTGAATTTATTGAATAATCTGGCTTTCAATCAGGAAGATTTGAAAATCATCACAGATAACATGGAGGCCTTGGCCAAGCTGGCTCAGCGCAACAGCGAGGATGCAGAAGCGAGTCAGGCATCGGTTAAGGATGTGGTTGAACGCCTCTCCGGTATCACCGAGCGTGTCAAGCATTCCAATGCCGCTATCACTCAGTTGAATGCACGCAGCGCGGAAATAAACAAGGCAGTCGGGCTGATTACGTCGATAGCCGATCAGACCAACTTGCTGGCATTGAATGCGGCGATTGAGGCGGCTCGTGCCGGCGAAGCTGGCCGGGGTTTTGCTGTGGTGGCGGATGAAGTGCGCAAGCTCGCTGAAAATACCAAAAATGCTTCGGAATCCATCGGGCGCGTGATGCAGATGCTGCAGGGCGAGGCAGCTACAATGCTGACGGATTCAGAGGAAATGCACGATATTGCCAATGAATCGCAGACTGTGATTTCACGTCTGGAGGAAAAATTCGGCAGGTTTAATGAATCCGCGAAAATTACGTTGAACAGCGCGAATTATGCGCAGGACTTGAGCTATGCGTCGCTGGTCAAAGTGGATCATGTGATCTACAAACAGCGCGCATACGCGATGATTAACAGTCCGGACGATAGCGATTTGCGTCAAGCTGTTGGTGTTGATCATCAGAGTTGTCGTCTGGGCAAGTGGTATGCCGGGCACGGGGAGTTGATGTTCGGTAACCTGCCTTCCTATCGCACCTTGCTTGATCCACATGCCAAAGTGCATGGCGGTGTACATAAGGTTGTGGCTTTGCTCAGTAGCGGTTGGGAGCGCGATGAAAAAATTCAAGCGCAAATTATCGCCGAGATGGCCGCAGTCGAGGCAAGCAGTATCGATGTGATGCAAGTGCTCAATCGCATGGTGGCTGAGAAACACCCGGATCAGGTCAGGCAACATTAAATAGATCCGTACTGCAGGAAAATAAAAAAGGGCGCCAGGCGCCCTTTTTTATTTGGATAAATTTATTTCGGTTCGGCTATGGTCTCGCGCAGTACCTGAAAAATCTCCCGGTAATTCTTGGCAGGTTTCCCGGCTTCACGTTCCTTGAGCGTATTGCGTATCAGCGTGCGCAGGCGCTGCACGTCCGTTTCGGGATAGGCGGTTAACAGTTCGGTCAGCGCGGTGTCCGTATCCAGCAGGCGTTCGCGCCAGCGTTCCAGTTGGTGCATATAGCCGATATGCTGTTGCGATGTGCCTTTCCAGGTGTTCAGCTTTGCGATAATCGGTGCGATATCCACGTCGCGCATCAGCTTGCCGATGTATTGCAACTGGCGGCGTTTTGCGCCGAATGTTTTGGTGCGTTGCATCTCGCGTATCGCATCGCGCAGGATTTCCGGAATGTCGAGCTGCGCAATCTGGTCTTTTCCCAATTCTGTCAGTTCCTCACCGAGATCTCGCAGATCGTGCATCTGCTTCTTGATCTTGGTCTTACTGGGCGGGAGTTCTTCTTCCTCTTCCACAACGGGCAGGCTGCGCAGGCCACGGTCTTGCGGTTTTGCTGGCGCGGGTTTTACATCCTCGTCCTCGTCCTCGTCCTCGTCGTCTTCGTCTTCGTCTTCGTCGTCGAGGTCGTACGGCTCATCCTCGTCGTCAAGATTGTCTTGAATTTCGTCATGGTCATTCTCTTCGTCGGCTTCATCCTGTTCATCCGGATGAATTGAGTCTAACTCATTGTTAGATAGGTGTTTTTTGTGTTCTTCGGAATCGTCGTGCGGGTTCATGATATGCAATGTGGCTATAAGATACTGCTATGATAGCGCCTTTCGTCATTTTACAGCTTGAAGTTATGAACAAACCTATGTCGTCTGCGCCAAACCCGCTAGCTCAGGAGCGATTTTCCAACTCGGCTGACAACCTTCGCAACATCGCGCAGGACATGCTCGGTTATGCCAAAAAGCAAGGTGCGACGGCGGCCTCCGCAGAGGTTTCTGAAGGTTTTGGGCAAGGCGTGACGGTGCGCCAGGGCGAGGTGGAAACGATAGAATATAATCGCGATAAAGGATTGGGAATTACAGTTTATCTGGGGCAAAAGCGAGGAAACGCCAGTACCTCTGATTTTTCCCCGCAAGCCGTGCGCGACACGGTCGATGCTGCCTTGTCCATCGCCCGATACACGGCAATCGACAATTGTTCAGGCTTGCCGGAACAAGACAGTTTGGCACGGGAATTCGCCGATCTGGATTTGTATCATCCGTGGGATCTGTCGGTGGAGGATGCCATTCGCCTGGCAGCTGAGTGCGAACAGGCTGCGCTGGATTCAGATGCGCGCATCCAGAATTCCGAAGGCGCGACGGTGAGTGTCCATGAAGCGCAGTTTGTTTTCGCCAATAGTCTGGGATTTGTCGGCGGTTATCCGACTTCCCGCCACAGCCTGAGTTGTTCGGTCATCGCAGAGCAGGACGATGCGATGGAGCGCGATTACTGGTACAGCGTCGCGCGCAGTTCAGGCGATTTGCTGGGCGCACAGCAGGTGGGGCGCATCGCCGCAGAACGCACCGTGCGACGATTAGGGGCGCGGCAGATTGCCACGATGCAGGTGCCGGTGCTGCTCGAAGCGTCCGTTGCGGCCAGTTTGCTGGGGCATTTCGTCGGTGCGGTGAGCGGCGGCAGCCTGTACCGCAAATCGTCCTTTTTGCTCGATCAGCTCGACCAGTCTGTTTTTTCTTCGCATATTCAAATATCCGATATACCGAATATCAAAAAGGGTCTCGCTTCCAGCCCCTGTGATGATGAAGGGGTCAAAACGCAGCGTCGCAATATTGTCGAAAACGGTGTGCTGCGTGGTTATTTTCTGGGCAGCTATTCTGCGCGCAAGCTGGGGCTGCGTTCAACCGGCAATTCAGGGGGTAATCACAATCTCATTTTGCAACCCTCAGGCAGTGGCGACCTTGATCTGGCCGGGCTGCTCAGAACGATGAATCGTGGTTTGCTGGTGACCGAGCTGTTAGGGCAGGGGGTGAATTCCATCACCGGCGATTATTCACGGGGTGCGGCGGGCTTCTGGGTGGAAAACGGCGAGATTCAGTATCCTGTGCATGAAGTTACTATCGCGGGAAATCTGAAGGATATGTATAAAAATATCGTCGCGGCAGGTTCGGATGTGCTGGTGCAAGGTTCAAGGCAATGCGGCTCGATATTGCTGGAAGGCATGACGGTCGCAGGCTCTTGATTCCGGGAGGTGTAATGCGATTCGCTGTTGGGCGCGTCGGCTAACAAGCATCCTGACGACGGCCTAAATAAACAACAGTTTTAAGGATAAACTCGGCACATGGTAGAATTGCCGACTTTCAAATTTCAATCAGGACTATCTGCTATGTTCTCCAGCAAAAACACCATCGCTGTCACGGATCCGGAATTATGGGCCGCAATTCAAAATGAAAACCAGCGTCAGGAAGATCACATCGAGCTGATCGCGTCTGAAAACTACACTAGTTGTGCCGTGATGGAAGCGCAGGGCTCGAAGCTGACCAACAAGTACGCAGAAGGTTATCCCGGCAAGCGTTACTACGGCGGTTGCGAATATGTGGATGTGGCCGAGCAGCTGGCGATCGATCGCGCTAAGGCTTTGTTTGGCGCGGAATATGCCAACGTACAGCCACATTCGGGCTCGCAGGCCAATCAGGCGGTGTATGTTTCCGTATTGAAGCCGGGTGACACGATTCTGGGTATGTCGCTGGCGCATGGCGGTCACCTGACGCACGGTGCATCGGTAAATATCAGCGGCAAGCTGTACAACGCGATCCAGTATGGCCTGAACGACAAGGAAGAAATCGACTACGATCAGGTGCAGGCGCTGGCGACAGAGCACAAGCCCAAGATGATCGTGGCGGGTGCATCTGCCTACGCGCTGGTGATCGACTGGAAGCGTTTCCGCGAGATTGCAGACAGTGTCGGTGCCTATTTGTTTGTCGACATGGCGCACTACGCAGGCTTGATCGCGGCGGGTGTGTACCCGAGTCCAGTCGGTATCGCCGATTTTGTTACCACGACGACACACAAGACTTTGCGCGGCCCGCGCGGCGGACTGATTCTGGCCAAAGCCGAACACGAAAAGGCGCTGAATTCGGCGATTTTCCCGGCCCTGCAAGGCGGACCGTTGATGCATGTGATCGCGGCCAAAGCGATTGCCTTCAAGGAAGCGGCCAGTCCTGAATTCAAGGTGTACCAGCGCCAGGTCGTTGAAAATGCGCGCGTGATGACGCGCGTGTTGAAGGAGCGCGGCTTGCGTATCGTTTCCGGTCGTACTGACAGCCACGTATTTTTGGTCGATCTGCAAGCCAAAAATCTGACCGGCAAGGATGCTGAAGCGGCTCTGGGTCGCGCGCATATCACCGTCAACAAGAACGCCATTCCAAATGATCCACAAAAGCCGTTCGTAACTTCCGGTATCCGTATCGGCAGCCCGGCAATGACGACGCGCGGATTCGGCGAACTGGAAGCTGAACTGCTTGCGAATTTGATTGCCGATGTGCTCGATGCGCCGAACGACGATGCCGTGATTGCACGCGTCGTTGTTGAAGTGAAGAAGCTGACCACAAAGTACCCGGTCTACGGAGAGTAAGCTTGTCGCAAGTAGCTGGTGGCTCGTAGCAAGAACAGATTGTTTTGCTACCCGCTACAAGCTACCGGCTACCCGCTGCACACTATGAAATGCCCGTTCTGTAAAGGTCACGAAACTCAGGTGGTGGATACTCGTGAGAGCGAGGAAGGTGACAGCATACGTCGTCGTCGTCGCTGCGTGTCGTGCGACAAGCGCTTCACTACCTATGAAACGGTGGAGTTGCGCATGCCGCAGGTGGTCAAGCAGAACGGCATTCGCTGCGAGTTCGATGCGGAAAAGCTGCGCACCAGTTTTAAGCGTGCCTTGCACAAACGTCCTGTTTCAACCGAAATGGTAGAAGTGTCGATAGACAGTGTTACTCAGAAAATTTATGCGCTGGGCGAACGCGAGGTTGATTCTCAGCAAGTGGGTGCGCTGGTAATGCAGCAATTACTGAAACTGGACAAGGTCGCCTATATTCGTTTTGCCTCGGTGTACAAGAGTTTTCAGGATGTGGGGGACTTTGCCGATGCGGTCAAAGCCGTGCGTCTTGCACCCACCCGTGCCGTCGACAAGTCTGAATAATGTTCCGCGCAGAAGACAGCAAATGGATGGCACAGGCGCTACGGCTGGCTGAATGCGGGCTTGACAGTACCAGTCCGAATCCGCGTGTAGGTTGCGTGCTGGTGCAGGACGGAAAGCTTGTTGGCAGCGGCTGGCACAAAAAAGCAGGCGAACCACATGCCGAAGTTTATGCGCTACAGGATGCGGGTACGTTGGCGCGGGGCGCCACTGCTTATGTGACGCTTGAGCCTTGCAGTCATCATGGCAGGACGCCGCCCTGCGCTGATGCGCTGATTGCAAAGGGTGTGGCACGCGTCGTGGTGGCAATGCAAGACCCGAATCCGCAGGTCTCGGGAAATGGCATTGCAAAACTGCGTGCGGCAGGAATTGAGGTTGAGTGCGGCTTGATGGAATCGGCGGCCTGTGAATTGAATGTGGGTTTTATTGCCCGCATGGAACGCGGCATGCCCTGGCTGCGTTCCAAAGTCGGCATGAGTCTGGATGGCCGCACCGCGTTGGCGAACGGAGTCAGTCAGTGGATTACCGGCCCCGATGCCCGGTTGGATGTGCAGCACTGGCGGGCGCGCTCCTGTGCGGTGCTGACCGGCATCAATACGATTCTGGCGGATGATGCGCAATTGAATGTGCGCGAAATAGCGACTACGCGGCAGCCATTGCGGGTGGTGCTGGACAGTCAGTTACGCATGCCGCAGGGTTCGCGCATATTGCAAGGCGGTGGCACGCTGATCTACGCTGCGCTGCATGATGAGCGAAAGATATCGCTGTTGCAGGATGCGGGGGCGGCGGTGGTGGTATTGCCGGGTCAAAACGAGCAGGTGGATTTGAACGCCATGCTGTGCGATCTTGCACGGCGGGGCTGCAATGAAGTACTGGTCGAAGCAGGCGCTGTTCTGAATGGCGTCTTGTTGCGTGCAGGGCTGGTCGATGAGCTGGTGCTGTATTTGGCGCCGCAGCTATTGGGTGACATGGCGCGCGGCATGGCTAATCTTGGTGATTTGACGGCTCTTGATCAGCGCGTTGATCTGGTGTGGCAGGATGTGCGTCAGGTCGGATGTGATTTGCGCATAGTGGCGCGGATAAAAAAGACGAAATAAAGGAGTTCGATCGTGTTCAGTGGAATCATTGCAGATGTCGGTATCATCACCCGTGCGGAAGATCGCGAGGGCGGTTTGCGTCTCTCGGTCGAGGGTGAAGTGCTGGGAATGGACGACGTGCAGATCGGCGACAGCATCGCGGTGAATGGTGTGTGCCTGACCGCCGTGGAAATAAACGGTCGCGAATTTACCGTGGATGTTTCGCGCGAGACGTTAAGTTGTACGGTGGGCCTGGAACATCAGGGCAGTCACGTCAATCTGGAAAAAGCCTTGCGCCTGTCGGACAGGTTGGGCGGTCATCTGGTCAGTGGTCATGTGGATGGCGTGGGTGAAGTGGTGGCGTTCAACGACATTGGCGAGAGCTGGCGGCTGGTCGTGCGTGCACCTCATGCTTTGGCCAAGTTTATCGCGGTGAAAGGTTCGATCACCATCAACGGCGTGAGTCTGACCGTGAACCAGGTCGCAGGCTCGGAGTTCGACGTGAATCTGATCCCGCATACGCTGGATGTAACGACGCTGAATGAATTAAAGGCAGGCTCCAAAGTCAACCTTGAGATCGATCTGATCGCGCGCTACGTCGAGCGGATGATGACCGCCGATAAGGCTTAAGTTTGCACTAACACGGTTCTGCTCCCTTCTGTGTGCGCCTGAGTCAATCCGGAAAATTATCCGGCCCCGTGCCGTACAGCGCCCGCAATTCTTCCTTTGCTTGCTCCAGAATGTGTTTCTGATTTTTATCCGGATTGTGGCCCGCACGGTTTATATAGAACGCCAGCCATGGCTGAACAAAACTCGATGCCTTACGGTGCGAGCTGCTGTCAACTAAGCGCTTGAGCGATCCGCTTCGGGTCATCCCAGATGAAGACGCCTTGTTTCAGGTCGAACGCATGACTTTTGCGCGTCGCCTTAGCGGACCCATTGCCTGCGATCCTGAGGTGGGGAGGTTGGGCGGCGTATGGAATGGTATAATCACACATCTTCCGGACGGCGCATGCAATGCATGCTGAGCCATCCTGCCATTTTTGAGGTTTCGCATGACAGATATCGCACCAATACAGGAAATTATTGAAGAGATTCGCGCCGGCAGAATGGTCATTCTGGTCGATGAGGAAGATCGCGAAAACGAGGGCGACCTTGTGTTCGCCGCCGAGTTTGCCACGCCTGAAAAAATCAACTTCATGGCAAAACACGGCCGTGGCCTGATCTGCCTGACACTGACCGAAGCGCATTGCCGTCAGATCAATCTGCCGCTGATGGTGCAGGAAAACGGGCTGCAACTGGCGACTAATTTCACGATGTCCATTGAGGCGGCAACGGGTGTCACAACCGGGATTTCTGCCGGGGATCGTGCGCGTACCGTGCTCGCCGCTGCTGACAAGAACGCTGTTCCTGCCGACATCGTGCAGCCCGGTCATATCTTCCCGCTGCGCGCACAAAATGGCGGTGTGCTGGTGCGCGCAGGTCACACCGAAGCCGGTTGCGATCTGGCGCAGATGGCAGGGCTGACGCCGGCCTCGGTGATCTGCGAGATCCTCAAGGATGACGGCGAAATGGCGCGCCTGCCGGATCTGATCGAGTATGCCAAGATACACGGTTTGAAGATCGGCACCATCGCCGATCTGATCGAGCATCGCAGTCAGCATGAAAAACTGGTCGAACGCGTCGCAATTCGGAAAGTGCAGACTGCATATGGCGAATTCGATCTGGCAACTTATGTGGACAAGACTACGCAGCGCACTCATCTGGCGCTGGTGAAGGGCGAGATCAACCCGCTTAATGAAACGCTGGTGAGGGTGCACGAGCCGTTGTCGGTGATGGATTTTCTCGAACAGAAATCACCGGAGCAGTCGACCAGCGTGCACGAAGCGATGCGGAAGATCGCCGAGGCAAATGCAGGTGTGCTGGTATTGCTGCATCGCGGTGAGACGCCAAAGGATCTGTTGGCGCGCGCGACGCTGGATGTCAGCGCTCAACAGCAGTGGGACTCACGCAGTTACGGCATCGGTGCGCAGATATTGCGCGATCTGAACGTGGGCAAGATGCGTCTGCTGGCGACGCCACACAAAATGCCGAGCATGGCGGGTTTTGGATTGGAAGTGACAGGCTACGCCAGCCACGAATAGAAAAGCTGTCCATGAAAGCCGTTTAAAGAATTAAAGGAGCAGGACAATGAAAGAAGTAGAAAAGAATCTGAACGGCAAAGGTCTGCGTGTCGGAATTGTGCAAAGCCGCTTTAACCCAGAAGTTTGCGAAGGCCTGCTGGCATCGTGCCGTGCTGAGCTGGTAAAGCTGGGTGTGTCCGACGATGATATTACGCTTGCGACCGTGCCGGGCGCGCTGGAAATCCCCGTCGTGCTGCTGCACATGGCCGACAGTGAAAAATACGATGCCCTGATTGCACTGGGTGCGGTGATACGCGGTGACACCTATCATTTTGAGGTGGTGTCCAATGAGTCGGCTCGTGGCGTGAATGACGTGCAGCTAGCTTGCGGCGTGCCGATTGCCAATGCGATTCTGACAACCGACAACGACGATCAGGCGCTTGAGCGCGTCAGCGTCAAGGGCAGCGAAGCCGCTCAGGCCGCGATCGAAATGGCCAACCTGTTGCGTGATCTGGCATGAGCGCGGCTGCTGAATTAACGCCGGTTAAAAGCACACAGCTGAAAAGCCCGCGTCACCGCGCACGGGAACTGGCGCTGCAAGGAATTTACCAGTGGCGTGTGTCAGGCACGGATGCGTCGGATATTGAAAATCACCTGCAAGGCGAAAAGAATCTGGGGCGTTACGACAAGCCGATGTACGCAAAACTGCTGCGCGGCGTTCTTGCACATCACGAAGTGCTGCAAACCTTGTTGGCGCCCTATCTTGACCGTGCACTCGATGAACTGAGTACGGTAGAATTTTCGGTGCTGTTGCTGGCCGCCTTCGAGCTCTCGGAGCAACCTGATGTGCCTTACAAAGTCGTCATCAATGAAGCGGTCGAACTGGCCAAGACCTTCGGTGGTACCGACGGCCACAAGTATGTCAACGGCGTGCTGGACAAGCTGGCGCCTAAGGTTCGTGCAGTGGAGTTTGCAAACAACAAACGTTAGTAGCTAGTCGTTAGTAATGAGTTGGTGTTGTCGCGACGCGGCTTTTAACTAATGTCTAGCGACTAATAACTAACAACTACCCTCATGTCTGAATTCGACCTTATCCGCCGACACTTCACACGCGCGACACCCGGCGCGCTGCTGGGCGTGGGTGATGATGCGGCCTTGCTGCAAGTCGACAGCGGCAAGGTTTTGGCCGTGTCCAGCGATATGCTGGTGTGCGGCACGCATTTTTTTGCCGATACGGACCCGTTTTTGTTGGGGCATAAAACGCTGGCGGTCAATCTGTCTGATCTGGCTGCAATGGGTGCAACACCGCGCTGGGCAACGCTTGCGATTGCGATGCCTCTTGCCGATGAAGCCTGGCTTGCGAGATTTTCTGCGGGATTTTTTGCTTTGGCGGACGCGCATGGTGTTGAACTGGTCGGCGGAGATACCACGCGCGGACCGCTTAATCTGTGTGTGACGATTTTTGGTGAAGTGGCAGCCAGGCAGGCATTGCGGCGCAGCGGCGCACAACCAGATGATGAAATCTGGGTGTCAGGGTTCATCGGTGATGCAGCCCTGGCACTGGCTCATCTGCAAGGTCGAGTGGCATTGTCTGCGAGCGACTTCGCCGCCTGTACAACGGCACTCTGTCAGCCAAAACCGCGTGTGGCTTTGGGTCTTGCGCTGTGTGGCATTGCCAACAGTGCGATCGATATTTCGGACGGTTTGCTGGGTGATCTCGGACATATACTCGAGGCCTCAAATGCCGGCGCACAGGTAAACTTTGATCAATTGCCCATCTCGGTGAGTTTGCGCGGATATCTTGATCAACCGCTGGGAAAGCGATGCGCGCTGTCCGGCGGCGATGATTACGAATTGTGTTTTACCGTGCCGGCACGCCGACACGCTGAAGTTTTGAATATCGGGGAACGACTGGGTTTACCGTTGACCTGTATTGGTCATATTGTCACAGGTCAGGGCTGCATCGTTTACAACGCGGCAGGTCACCCGATAACTTTAGAGAGCGCAGGCTATGACCACTTCCGATGAATTGCCAGCAGATGATTTGAAAATTCAGCCCGACTGGCGCTTTCTGTTCAGCCATCCGGCCCATTTTTTGTCATTTGGTTTCGGCAGCGGACTGGCGCGCCACGCACCGGGTACGTTCGGCACGCTGGTCGCTTTTCCGATGTATTGGTATCTTGCGCCGCGTTTGTCGGATGCGCTGTTCATATTTGTGTTGATCTGGGCATTCGCGATCGGCGTATGGGTCTGCGATATTACAGGTCGTGCGCTGGGCGTGGCGGATCACGGCGGCATGGTATGGGACGAGATTGTGGCGATGTTGCTGGTGCTGTTCTTCACGCCGGCGGGCTGGCAGTGGTCGCTGCTGGCTTTCGCGCTGTTCCGCTTCTTCGATATTGTCAAGCCGCCGCCGATACGTTATTTTGACAGCAACTGGCACGGGGGGCTGGGCGTGATGTTCGATGATCTTCTGGCAGCGGGTTACGCATTGCTGTGTATGGCGGCAATCAAAAGTATTCTGCTCTGAATTCTAGGCGGTCGTATCTACGCTTTGCCCGAGCCGGTTGTCATCCGGGCCGTGAGGCGCGTTCGCCGGATTTTTCTTTTCAGCGTGTTTTGGTGCGGGTTTTTGTTTGCTTTGGCTGGATTTTCGTCCGCTAAGCTTGTTGCCGAGATATTGGATGCTGCTGATCAGGTTCATGATTTCCTCCAATCTTATAAGTATTATCGGTAATTAAATCAATTTCATAAGGCAGATTGTTTTTGAATGCTGTGATCGTTACACCGACCAATGTCTGTTCCAGTTGAAAAAATAAGACGATCAGTGCAATATTCTGCTCCTCTGTTAAACAGCACCGTCATCCCTTGATCGTATTCTCACCCAATTTTTCTCTCCGCCTCATGATCAAACCCCTGCCCGATGCTTGCGAACTGCACGGAGGTGTTGATACATGAGTTGGCTAAACCTAGATATGGCATTCGTACTGGGTTGTGCACTGCTCACCAGTTTTGTTATCTGGCGCTATGTTCGGCTCACGCGTGCACTGCGCGAAAGCGAAGAGCGCTGGAAATTTGCCCTGGAAGGCGCGGGTGACGGCGTCTGGGATTGGAACATACCGCTCGATACCGTTGTCTTCTCGGCACGCTACAAGGCCATGGCAGGATATAGCGACGAGGATATTGCCGCCAATGAACAGGCGTGGCGCGAACGCATTCATCCTGATGACCGAAAGCTGGTGCAGGAAGAGATTCATGCCTACCTGGCGGGGCGCACCCCAACCTATTGCAATGAGCACCGCGTGATGTGCCGGGATGGCAGTGTGATGTGGGTGCTGGCGCGCGGCATGATCGTCTCACATACGGCTGACGGCAAACCGCAGCGGATGATAGGCACGCACGCGGATATTACCGCGCGAAAAAATATGGAACAGCGCATGCGTCACATGGCGCATTACGATCCGCTCACCGAACTGCCTAACCGCGCATTGATCAGCGAACGCCTGCAACAGGCCGTGATCAAGGCGAGACGAGACAAGACACACATGGCGGTGATGTTTCTTGATTTGGACCGGTTCAAGCCGGTAAACGACAACCTGGGTCATGATATCGGCGATGCGTTGTTGAAACAGGTCGCGCGGCGTCTGCAAATGGGGGTGCGTGCGTCTGATACCGTGGCGCGTATCGGCGGTGACGAATTTGTCGTGATGCTGCCTGGCATCGAGCACGAGCGGGATGCGGCCGTGGTTGCCGGAAAAATACTGGATGCGTTGAATCGGCCTTTTAGTGTGGCAGGCCACGAGATTGGCATTTCCTGCAGCATCGGTATTGCCGTCTATCCGGAGCACGGCGAAGAGGAAAAGCTGTTGTTGCTCAACGCAGACATCGCGATGTATCACGCCAAGCGCGACGGTCGAAACGATTACCGTCTGTTTGCGCCGCACATGCAGTAATTTCCATCGAAGTCACGTTGCGTGTCGTTGAAATAAAGTTAATCTGCTAACCCAATTTCGTCGCTGGTCTGGTTGTTCCAGCTGATCAGTTCCATGCGCCCATCCAGATGTTCCACGATGGCGGTGCAGCTATCCACCCAGTCGCCGCAATTGAGGTAGGTCAGTCCGTCGACTTCCTTGATCATTGGCCAATGGATATGGCCGCAAATCGCGCCGTCCAGTCCAAGCTCACGGGCGTGACGAATCACGGAGTCTTCGAAGTCGAATATAAAAGTCAGCGCAGTTTTTATCCGGCGCTTGGCATAGCCTGCTAGTGACCAGTAACCGGGGCGCTTTAAGGTACGTCGCAGCCAGGACAGGTAAATGTTCAGACGTACTAGCAGGTTGTAGGAGATATCGCCCAGAATGGCGACCCAGCGATGATGGAGTGTGACCTGGTCAAATTCGTCGCCGTGGATCAGCAGATAGCGGCGTCCGTCATTTGCGGTATGGATGTGCTCAGACATCACTATCACATCACCAAAGGCGGTGCCGACGTATTCGCGCATGGCCTCGTCATGGTTGCCGGGAATGAAGAATACTTTTTCACCGTGGCGCGCACGTCGCAGTATTTTTTGCACAAAAGTATTCTGGTCGGCAGACCAATGTACACCGCCACGGCTCATCGCCCACAGGTCAACGATGTCGCCGAGTAAGAACAGATTTTCTGACGAATAAGCCTTCAGGAATTCGAGCAGTCGGTCGGCCTGGCAGGCCTTGGTGCCTAAATGAATATCGGAGAGGAAAATTGAGCGGACTGTGATCATGCCGGCAGAATGGCATGGCAATATTTCGCTGGTGTGACAGACCTGTTGCGGCAGGGCGGATCAGGCTAGTTCGTGAGTATTTCCCATTCCGTTGCACTGGCATCAACCCGCAGCGCATTCGCGCAGCTGTCCCAGTCACCCAGCACAAGACGTTCGCAACGATGCCCGTCCACTAGATGTTCGTGTTTTTCCGGCCGGTGTGTGTGGCCATGGATCAGGCGGGGATAGTGGTGCTCGCGCAGAAGATTGGCGACCGCTTCGTCGTTCACGTCCATGATCGCGCTGCTTTTTCCTAGCTTTTCAGCATCGCTACGAGCGCGTAATTGCTCGATGTAGGTCTTGCGTTCCGCCAGTGGCCTGGAAAGAAATTGTCTAGTAAAATCAAGTGAATGGACATGTGTGCGAAAACGCTGGTATTCGACGTCATCGGTACACAGCATGTCGCCGTGGCTGAGTAACGTGGGTGTGTCGTACAGATCGACCAGGGTCGGGTCAGCCAGCAACGTTGCACCGCAAGCATCAGCCA
This sequence comes from Burkholderiales bacterium, assembly GCA_038205615.1. GTDB lineage: Bacteria > Pseudomonadota > Gammaproteobacteria > Burkholderiales > Gallionellaceae > Gallionella. The sequence continues at coordinate 16,238 of JBBRBS010000028.1, forward strand.
GTGCCTCGCCGATCAGCAAGTCGCGATTACCGCGCATCAGGTAGACACGGGTCGCGGACAAGCTGCGCAAGGCGCTGATAACCAGTTGGTGGAACGGATCATGCAGGTCATCGTCGCCTGCCCAGTATTCGAACAAATCGCCCAAAATGTACAGGGCTTCCGCTTTCGGTGCAGATGTTGCGATGAGGCGCCGAAATGCCGCCAGCGTTTGTGGATGGCTGGCAGCTAAATGCAGGTCGGAGATGAGCAGTGTATGTGACATAAAAAACGGCGCTGAAAGCGCCGTTGTTTTGATTACTGAACTACTTCTGCTTTGGTGATGATGACGTCTTCTTTTGGCACATCCTGATGACCTGACTTGTTGCCGGTCTTAACCTTGCGGATCGCATCCACGACATCCATGCCTTCGATGACCTTGCCGAACACGCAGTAGCCCCAGCCGTCCTGTCCAGGATAGTCGAGGAAGCTGTTGTCGTCACCTGTGTTGATGAAGAATTGCGCGGTGGCGGAATGCGGATCGCCGGTGCGCGCCATCGCGATGGTGTATTTGTCGTTCTTCAGACCGTTGGCGGCCTCGTTCTTGATCGGTGCGTTGACCTTCTTCTGAGTCATGCCGGGTTCGAAGCCGCCGCCCTGAATCATGAAGCCTGGGATCACGCGATGAAAAATGGTGTTTTCATAAAAGCCGGCATTGACATAGTCGAGGAAATTCTTGACGGTGGCTGGTGCTTTTTCAGCGTCCAGTTGCAGGGTGATTGTGCCGTGATTGGTGTGTAACTTGACCATTTTTTGTTTACCTTGAGTTAAAGAATAAGTGGATTGCATGGCGCCGCACAACATCAGCGCGAGCAGCGCGTTAAAAAGTGATTTCATGTTCATGCCGAGCCTTCGTAAAGAATTTGCCAACGATTGTTTTGTTTGATCCAGTACTGGCGCTTCTTCATGCGATTCGATAAATTGCTGCTGCTGTAGTCTTGTTCGAAATTGACCACCACCATGCCGGGCTGCTCGGGATACGTGATCAGGCTGATATCAACCAGATTGACCTTGATCCAGGACTTTCCAGTGTTAACAGTTTTCTTCTGGCGTACCCAAGTATCGTAATTGGTGTTTTCGCTGTTGAAATTGCGTGCGTAATGTTTCAGATATGCATTGGTATCCATGCTAATCCAGTCGCGGCGCCACTGTTCTATTTCATGCAGCAGTGCGGTTTTGTCGGTGATGTCCTGATCCCGGCTCCAGGCCATCTTGTTGGTGATGATGACCGGTGTGATGCCCACTTGAAGGTAAGGCGCCAGTTTGGTCAGGTCGTCATTGTTGAGTACCACGCAGCCGTTGCTAGCTCGCGGCGGACGGCTGTAAGTGTCGCTGGAGGTGCCGTGCAGCCAGATGCCGCTGCCAGTGCGGTTGTTTTTCTTGTCCCATTCGTTCGGATAGCTGAGCGGGAATGCGCCGCTGCCATACATGTCGGACAGCTGCTTTTTTGGCAGGTTGGCCTGGATGAAGTACACGCCTATGGGCGTGCGCTGGTCACCCGTGACTACTTTTTCGGTGCCCAGCTTGCCGATCGTGACATAAAAATCAGTCATATAGCGCGGTTCACCCCTGATGTTTTCGTACACATACAGCGTGGAGCGGCTGGTATCCACGACCAGCGCGTATTTCTGCTGTGCATTGAGTTGCCACAGGTACTGCGGCGCGTGCAATGTTTGAGGCTGGGCTTGTGCGCGCTGGATGCGCACGCGTGCCTCGTCGCGCAAGTCCTGGATTTTGTCTCCCGATGCGTGGGCGGCGCCGCCGAAACTGGTGATCGCACCGGCCTTGGCCATGAGCAAGTCGCCT